>NZ_NKFM01000149.1:0-1206 GCF_002223085.1 Burkholderia sp. HI2714
GTGCGCACGCTCGCCGGCCGGATGACCGATGCCAAGCGCGCGCTGCTCGCGTGGCTCGGCGAGCCGTTCGATCCCGAGCTGTTTCGGGTCACTGACGCGAATGCGAGGCTGGCAGTTTTTCGATGAGGTAAGATGGGGCCAATTGCGATCGTCCCGCCAACGCGGTGCGCTTGCGGCCTGTCTGTCAAATTGCGCACAATACCGGCATGAAGAAAATCTCATCCAGCCAGACTGACCACGCCAACGCGACGCAACGTGCTGCTGCGCAACGCCCATTGGGTGCCGGTAAAGTTTCCGCCGCCCATGCGGCTCACGTGCTCGAGGCACTGCCTTCAGGCACCTGTCTCGCGATGTACCAGATTGGGCGACGTACGGGACTCGCGAACGACCGGGTGCGCGCGATCGTCGAGCAATTAATCGAAGACGGCAAGCTGTGTGCGGTGCGTCGTATCACGGGCAGCGGTGGGCGCTGGTGTTACGGTCGGGCTCCCCTCGCCGCGCATTCGAAGTCGCCGCGCCGCGAGGATGCGGACGCCCGGCAATCCGCGCTGTTGGCGGCGATCAAACCCGAGCGGCTTTACGAAATGTACGAGTTGGCGCGCGTGCTGGGGGTTGAGACCCGTCAAATCAGGCCGCTGGTCATGATCCTGACCGGATCCGGTGCGCTGATCGCCAGCCAGAAAGTGCGTAGCAACCGGTCCATCACGCTGTATCGGTTGGCACGGGGCACAGTCGCGTCGACAGAGGCGCAGGGCGAGAAAATCGAGCCATCGACACTGCGCGATGGCGTACCGAAATTGACGTCCAGTGATGTCTTCAAAGCGATGCAGTCGGGCATCGGATATCGGGCAGCGGATCTTGCGGCGCGTTTGGGCTTGTCGACCCGCCGGGTAACGGAGCTGCTTTGCGCGCTGACCCGTGATAAGCGGGTGGTTCGAACCAGGCATACAATCGAACGCATCCAGTCGCACGCGCTGTATTTTGTGGCGGGAACGGTGCCGCGCGAGAGCACGGCACCGGCCAGCACCCGTCCATCGCCGCTATCCTCACAACCTGCGTTCGATCACGAGTACGCTCGGTCGCTGCGTGCGTTCCGCGACCTCGCCACGTCGAGCCGCTGACTTGACCATCGGCCGGCCCGCGGCACACTCCAATTCCCGCGTTCGACGATCTATGCCGTCCGTGTTGTTGCGCATTCCGGTTGTA
>NZ_NKFM01000150.1:0-1192 GCF_002223085.1 Burkholderia sp. HI2714
GGTAATCCCCCCGCAGAACCGGCGGGATCAGAAGTAGAATTTTCTCGTTGAGGGAGTTCTACAGAATGAAGAAGTCGAGATTCACGGACAGCCAGATCATGGATGCGCTCAAGCGCGTGGAGGCGGGGCTGGCGGTACCGGACCTGTGCCGGGAACTGGGCATCAGCACGGCGACGTTCTACAAATGGCGCTCGAAATATGGTGGCATGGATGTGTCGCTGATCGCACGGATGAAGGAACTGGAGGCTGAGAATGCCCGGCTGCGCAAGATGTACGTCGAGGAGAAGATCAAGGCAGAGATCGTCGCGGAGGCACTCGCAAAAAAGGACTGAGGCCATCTCGCCGGCGCGAGATGGCCAAGCATGCGGTGTCCAGTCGAGGCGTGTCGATCCGGCTGGCATGTGAGGCGTTCGGGATCAGCCAGACTTGCTATCGGTACGCCAACGTGCGCGATGCCGAGAACGACGAGATTGCGAACTGGCTGCTGCGTCTGACCGACAACCACCGGAACTGGGGCTTCGGGTTGTGCTTCCTGTACCTGCGCAACGTGAAGGGCTTCGGCTGGAATCACAAGCGGGTGTACCGGATCTATCGCGAGCTGGAGTTGAACCTGCGGATCAAGCCGCGCAAGCGGCTGGTCAGACAGGTACCTGAGCCGCTGGCGGTACCGTCTGCCGTCAACCAGGTCTGGTCGATGGACTTCATGCACGACCAACTGGCCGATGGGCGCAGCATCCGGCTGTTCAACGTGATCGACGACTTCAACCGCGAAGCGCTCGGAATTGAGATCGACTTCTCCTTGCCGTCGGAGCGGGTGATCCGTGCGCTACGGCAGATCATCCGTTGGCGTGGCAGGCCGAAAGCGATTCGGTGTGACAACGGCCCCGAGTACCTAAGTGCAGCGATCACCGAATGGGCCCGGCAGTACGACATCAAGCTCGACTACATCCAGCCGGGGAAGCCCCAGCAGAATGCGTATGTCGAGCGATTCAACCGGACCGTGCGATACGAATGGCTGTCGCAGTACCACTGGGAAGACTTGGACCACGTGCAGCGCTTCGCGACCGACTGGATGTGGACTTACAATCACGACCGCCCGAACATGGCCCTGGGCGGATTTACGCCGAAGCAGCGGCTGGCCATGGCCGCTTAGTTTCTACTTCTGAACCCCGTGGAAAACGGGGGGATTACC
>NZ_NKFM01000151.1:0-1151 GCF_002223085.1 Burkholderia sp. HI2714
AGCAGCGCGAGGGCGTGATCATTGCGAACCTCGTGAACCGGTGGAACAGCTTCGGCAAGGCGATTTGCGTCAAGACAGCCTAATTGCGCCCGCAACCAACTGAGCGCATACCCTGTCGAACAAAGCCCATAAGAAATCCAATTCAAATTGACATCCCCTTGCCCAAAATGCCACTATCGCGACAGAACCGCCAGCAAACGGTTGCCAAAAGCGGCAAAAAACGCAACCTTGACACTGTTCGCCCTCGCCCACTTTCACTGGCGCCATCACGCCGATCAATGAAAACAGGTTTTCGACATCTCAGACAGGAGCCTAGAATGATTCCTATTCTCCCCGCCGCCGCGCAAATCTTTCCCTCTGTGGGGGATGGTGCGGTCATACCATTGCAGCAACGTGTGACCGAACAAGTTCCCGCGAGAACCCCGGTGCGGCAGGATTTCAATGACGAGCCGCTTGCCCAGGCTTTTCTCGACGCACTGAGGCAGTTGCCGGTAGGCTCTAGCTCTAGAGATTATGCCGGTGCCGTCAGCAGACTGCTGCGGGAATTCGTTGATCCGAAAAGCAACAAACGCGCCTTCGCCACTTTGAGCGACCAAACGGCCATTCTGCAATGCATTCTTGCTAAGGTCGGATTGGATGACCAATTATACGCCCCCCTGCAGGCCACCCTGATTGGAACCAGCAACCTCGATTTTCAGATGACGAAATGGATGCAGGATGTTTGCATGTCGAATGGCAGCCCCAAGGAGTTCGAGGAGTGGTAAAGATAGGCTTTGTTCGGAAGGGGGTGGTTGCGCGGCAGCGTGAGGTCGAGTAGAAAGGGCAATTGATCTATGCCTCGTGAACGTTCATTGCCATACAAAGCCAGCCTGAAATCCGGAGCGCCGCGCAAACGCCCGAAACCGACGTATCGGGTCGCGAACGCCCGCGCCTACAATCAGAGCCTGAAGCGGCGAGGCCAGCTCAGCCTCTACTGCCCGGAGGGCGACCTGAAGGCGCTGTTCATCAACACCCAGCCGTATGGGCCGGGTGTGTCCGGGCGTGCCCCAACCTACACGAACGCCTACATCGAGCTGATCTATACGTTTTACCGGTTGTTTCGTTGGGCGATGCGTCAGATCACCGGCTTCATGGAAGAGTACTGGCGGCTG
>NZ_NKFM01000152.1:0-1137 GCF_002223085.1 Burkholderia sp. HI2714
GGCGTGGTTCAGAAACCGCCGATTTTGGGTAACACGGACGAGCGGATACCCGCCGTGTATGAGGACGGCGTTGAAGGAAGCAGTGCGAATCAGATCGAGGGATCCGACCTTTGACGATCAGCCCCGATGGGGTTGCAGATCCCCGAGTCCGAGCAGGGTGAGCCAGTGCAGGTGGGGCTGACCGGTCATCAGCTCGCGCGGGCTTTTGCCCTGGCGCTCAGGCCGGCGGCTGCGCCTGAAGGGCCGATGGTTGAGGAAGAAGCGCAGCAGCTCGAGGTATGGCGGGCCCAGATGGCGGCGCAGCGTGAAGTAGTTGCGCAGTCGCGAGTTCAGGTTCTCCACGAGCGAACTGCTACGCGGCGTGTGCCTCATCGCGTCTGACACGGCGGCGAAGACCACATGGAACACCTTGCCCAGCACGGCACGCAGGCGCCCCCATCCCTGCCAGTAGGCGGGTGAGGTGGAGTGCTTGCGATGCAACAGGCATGCGGCGCGCACGGCCTCGTCGGACACGCCGCTAGCTTGGGCGATCGCCGCGAGTTTGCCGTCAAGTACGCCAGCGAACGCGAGCAGATCATCGCGCTGGTTCTGCAGCGCCACGCGCAGCGGGCGGATGCGGCGCAAATCGAGCCGCTCGCGCTCACGCAACTGCTCGACGACGAAGTCGAACAGCGCCTCGCGCTCGGCCAGCGGTGGCCCGGCCAGCGCCAGGATGTCGTGACCGAGCCATTGGGTGAGCGTGCGGATGTCGCGCGCCAGGGCCTGCGTCCGCGCTTCAGCCTCGCGCGCCCGGCGCAACCTCTGGCCGTCGTGCCGGGCGCGGCCACGGCGGCCCGGCCGGCTCAACTGCGCCTGGAGCTTCAGGCGTTGCGAGCGTGCCCCCACGGCCAGCCGCTTCAGTGTGTTGGCGAGCGTCTCACACTGGCGCTGGATGTGGAACACATCGCCATGGCAGGGCGTCTCGCCCCAAGCGACCCGCTGTCCGGCGCGCAGCCCCTGGGCCGCATCGGCAATCGTGTATGCGGGTGCGAGACCCTGCTGCGCGGCCTCGAGCAGGTGTACGCCCCAGGTGTCGCCATCACGATGGTCCTCGGCGGCCAGCAGGTAACAGTAGGTCGAATCTGCATCGACGCCGGC
>NZ_NKFM01000153.1:0-1132 GCF_002223085.1 Burkholderia sp. HI2714
AGGCGTACTTCACAGCAGGTCCCGCGCGAAGTACGCCGCCGCTTTTTTTGCGATCTCAAGCTCCATCGTCAGCCGTCGATTCTCTGCCTTCAGCCGCGAGAGCTCCATCTGCTCCGGCGTCACGACCTTCGTGCCTGGACCATTCAGCGTTCCGGCCGCTGCGGCCTTGACCCACGTGCGCAGCGTCTGCTCCGAGATGCCAAGCTCCCGTGCAACCACCGAATACTCTGGCCATCCTTCACCCGTTGCACCGCAAGCGTCCTGAATTCCGGCGTGTGTTGCTGCTTCGGTATCTTCAACATTTTTTTGCTTTCCATTCCGTCGAGTTTACCCGACCTCTTGGAGAGCGAAATTTCGGGGGAAGCTCAAGCGACTCAACACTGTCTCCGTCGACCTCGGCCGATACCGATGAAAACAGGTGCGAGCCAAACATATGGGTCTTCTTCTTTATCTTGCCCGTCCGGTCGGTTTCCGTTTTCGTCACGTACACGGTGCCTTCAAGCAAGCGCTTGTAGCAAGCCCGAAGTCGATCGTAGTCCTCCTGTGACCGCCCCCACTTCAGCCCCTCCAGTGCTTGTAGTCCGCTGATGTGAACGGCCTCGCCGACATACTCGTCTCGCGCCAAGTGGCAAAGCTGCATAAACACATCGTGGTCATCCTGACGAAGCTCCTCACCGGAATAACGGATCTCGAGCCCTTCGATCGAGGCGATCACCGCGTTATCGTAGCGCTCGCGTTCAGCACGCTTGTCTCGCACGGCGAACAGGGCGCTTCGAGCCAAACTCTTCGACATGCCGCGGGTATCATTCCCCCATCCGGGAAATAATCTCAACTGCACATTACCGGAATTCTGCTCCTCCATCCGACGGGCGTGATCCTGTACGTTCTGCCGTATCTGCGCACGATCTTCCTCGCTCATCAGCATGGCAATTACCTGTAAATTCAGTGGGTTGAGACTAGCACAGCCCCTATCGGGGTATGAAATATATTGCTCGGGGTATGAGATACTGACGAGTGCACCAAATAGTTCGTGGTGCGTTATACGGGTATGAAGACGAAAACTGATGCCCGAAAGTTGGATCAGGCGACGCAGGCGTACCTGAGGAAGACGGTGGTCGAAGCCGTGCGTGAC
>NZ_NKFM01000154.1:0-1112 GCF_002223085.1 Burkholderia sp. HI2714
AGCAGCGCGAGGGCGTGATCATTGCGAACCTCGTGAACCGGTGGAACAGCTTCGGCAAGGCGATTTGCGTCAAGACAGCCTAATTGCGCCCGCAACCAACTGAGCGCATACCCTGTCGAACAAAGCCTTTCTACTCGACCTCACGCTGCCGCGCAACCACCCCCTTCCGAACAAAGCCGTTCGTGATTGACTACTCGAAGGCATCGCGTTCTGCCATCGAGGAGCTCGTCGGCGAGCGCACCCGCGTGCAGCGCCGCTGCACGCACAAGCTGCGCAGCGTCCTCGACTACCCGGTGCTGCCTCGGCGACGCTGCTCGAAGGGCTGGAGGAGACGTTCACGGTGAACGAACTGGGCTGACGCTGGTGCTTATGCGCGGCCTGTCGACGACCAACCTCATCGAGAACCCGAACGGCGCGGTGCGCTGTTTCGCGCGGCATGCGAAGCGCTGTCGCGATGCCGACATGGCGATGCGCTGGGCGGCAGCAGGCTTCCTGGAAGCT
This sequence comes from Burkholderia sp. HI2714, assembly GCF_002223085.1. NCBI lineage: Bacteria > Pseudomonadati > Pseudomonadota > Betaproteobacteria > Burkholderiales > Burkholderiaceae > Burkholderia > Burkholderia sp. HI2714. The sequence continues at coordinate 502 of NZ_NKFM01000154.1, forward strand.
GAGCAGTACTTCCGGAAAAGTCTTGGCGTGAGGGAGCTCTGAGTGCTCGCCGCTGCCTGCGATCAAATCGGCAGCATGACGCAACCTGCTAGCATGGCCGCTGCGGCCAGCAGCGTGACGAGCGTAAGGGTTTTGGGTAACGGCATATTTCTGTTTCTCCAGACAATATTCAATTCGAGAGACGGATCCAACTGAGACCTTGACGCAAGTGTCGATATTCAGTGCAAGTGCGCTAGCCAGTGATCGGAGTAAGCGACCACATTACGAGTATTTATCTTGCTATAGGTATCGTCGAATCAACAATCGAAAAGTGAGGCAGAACGGGACAGGGGCATCGCATGAAGCGACGTTAACAATCAACGACTTAAGCCTTCGACATGAAATGTCTCTACAATCATGGTTCGAACTGGACGGGACGAGCAACGAAGCTGATGGCATTGAAAGCGCTGGAACTGACGCAGGAAGAACGTACAAAGCTTGAAGCGATGGCGAGAAGCCGTCGTGATTGGCGAATACGAGACCGGTCGCGGACGATTCTGATGTTCAGCGACGGCGTGCGAGCGAAAGAGATCGCCAGACGACAGGAACTGACGTTGGAGGCGGTGTATGAG
>NZ_NKFM01000155.1:0-1110 GCF_002223085.1 Burkholderia sp. HI2714
TACTGACGAGTGCACCAAATAGTTCGTGGTGCGTTATACGGGTATGAAGACGAAAACTGATGCCCGAAAGTTGGATCAGGCGACGCAGGCGTACCTGAGGAAGACGGTGGTCGAAGCCGTGCGTGACGGAATGACGCAAACTGCGGCGGCGAAGACCTACAAGGTTAGCGTGCGAGCGGTGAGCAAGTGGATGAAGACCGCACGAGAAGGCGGACTGAGAGCGCTCAGAGCCGGCAAGCGCGGCCGCCGCGCGGGAAGCGGCCGACTGAATCACCGGCAGGCGGTCGGGATTCGCAAGATGATCATCAAACGGATGCCCGACCAATTGGCTCTGCCGTTCTACCTGTGGACGCGCGAATCGGTGGCGCAATTGATCGAGCGGGAGTACGGCATCACGGTGTCGGCGACCACGGCTGGCCGGTACTTGAAAGCATGGGGCATGAGTGCCCAGAAACCGGTCCGGCGAGCGTACGAGCGAAACGATGCGGCGATCGAGCGCTGGCTGAACGAAGACTATCCGCAGATCGCCAAAGAGGCGAAGCGGGAGCAGGCAACGATCTACTGGGGCGACGAAATGGGATTGCGCAGTGATCACGTCAGCGGAACAAGCTTTGCCCTCAAAGGGCAAACGCCAATCGTGCGTGCCACCGGGAAACGCTTCAGTTGCAACATGATTTCGGCCATCACCAATCGCGGGGAGCTGAGCTTCATGGTCTTCGAGGGCACGTTCAAGAACGCGACGTTCATCGAATTCCTGAAGCGCATGCTCAAGCAGGCTACCCGGAAGATCTACCTGATTGTCGATGGGCATCCGGTCCACCGGTCTGTTGCTATCAAGCAGTTCGTCGCCGAGCACGCGGATCGCCTGCGCCTGATCCGCCTGCCAGGCTACTGTCCCGAGTTGAACCCGGATGAGTTGCTGAATCAGGACGTGAAAACCAACGCGCTCGGCAAGAGCCGCCCGACCAACAAAGCGGCAATGATCCGGCATGTCCGGAGCCATTTGCATCGTCGCCAGAAGGAACCTCACGTGATTCGTAACCTGTTCAACGAGAAACATGTCCGTTACGCCGCTTGAATATTACGCACTATTTGATGAACTGGTCAGTA
>NZ_NKFM01000156.1:0-1091 GCF_002223085.1 Burkholderia sp. HI2714
GCTGCTTGTCGCGGCGGCTCGTGTTCGGCTTGCAGTACAGCGCCTCGATGCCCATGCGCTTCATCAGCGTGCCTACGTGCCGGCGTCCCACCTTGATGTCCTCGCGACGCAGCAGGCGCGCCAGCATACGCGCTCCCGCGAACGGGAACTCAAGATGCAGCTCGTCGATGCGGCGCATCAGTTTCAGGTCCGTCTCGCTGTCCGGCCGAGGTTCGTAATAGACGCTCGAGCGGGCAATCCCCACCAGTCGCGCCTGCTGCACGACAGGCAGTGTGTGTTCGCGGTCAATCATCGCCTTACGCTCAGTAATCCCGCCTTGCCGAGCGCACTTTCTAAAAAATCGTTCTCCAGCGTCAGCTGGCCGATCTTCGCATGAAGCACCTTGACGTCCACGGGCGGCTCGCCGGAGCTCGCCTTGCCCGTCTCAAACACTTCCGCCACGCGCTCCTGCAACTGCTTTTTCCAGTCCGTAATCTGGTTCGGATGGACCTCGTACTGCTGCGCCAACTCTGCCAGCGTCTTGTCGCCCTTCTTACCCTGTCGAACAAAGCCGAGCGGAGCGAGTTCGTGCGTCAGTATGCTGCATCTGGAGGAGCAGTCGGGTCATATATCGAGACTGAGGGGGCGTTCAAGAACGTTCTCGAGAAAACGGCGTTCACAGCTTGGCTCGCAGGTAGGATCGGCGAGACGCTCGCATAATTGTAAAAGGCTAGACTGGAGCAAGCAGGCAGCGTCAGACCATCTGACTCAGTGCAGCCAACGCTCGCGTGTCGTTGCATCGATGCTGTCGACCTCACGCTGCGGGCTCAAAGAAACTTGTGTGAGCCTGTCATATCCGCCCTGCTTGCCCGACTAACTCACCACATCCTAGGCAGCGATGCTGGTCTAACCCTGTCTTTTTGCTATGCTACGTGTGCCATCAAACCAGTTCGCAAGTTCCGGTGCGCGCAGCGTTGCACCTTGTTACTGACGAGTGCACCAAATAGTTCGTGGTGCGTTATACGGGTATGAAGACGAAAACTGATGCCCGAAAGTTGGATCAGGCGACGCAGGCGTACCTGAGGAAGACGGTGGTCGAAGCCGTGCGTGAC
>NZ_NKFM01000157.1:0-1074 GCF_002223085.1 Burkholderia sp. HI2714
TCGCCATCGCTTCAAGCTTTGTACGTTCTTCCTGCGTCAGTTCCAGCGCTTTCAATGCCATCAGCTTCGTTGCTCGTCCCGTCCAGTTCGAACCATGATTGTAGAGACATTTCATGTCGAAGGCTTAGAATCAAAACCTATGGCAGTCGCACTTCAATCGGAGGGGTGAGTCTCGGAATCACCTCGGTCAAATCGAAGTGCAACGAAGACAATTCTATTCATGGAGTAAACATGAATTTTGATTTGATTATGAATTTTTTGGAAAAAGGCCACAGCATCCTTGTATGGGTTGCAGGGGGCGGTGTCCCCATTATGGGTTACTTGAAGTGGCGCGACGGGAATCAACGTTTCTCGCAGGGGCGTACGAAGCGTCTATTTGATTTGATGAAGAAAAAAAGGGACTGGCGCGCAATTCCATCTGGTGCCCTCCAGCTTGCGGTCAAAGACGCATTTGGAATCAATTTAAGCGGTGATGAGATTCGATTCGTATTTGAAAGGGATAGTGCTATTGAAATGTTTCGCACAATCGGACGCGCCGGACGATTCGTTAAATTCAGTCCAATCGAATCCAGCTATAAAGACAACCGTCCTGTCGCATGGCGGAAGTTTACATTCAAGCAGACCTTTCAGGTTCTTTTATTGTCTTCAATCGTATTCTACTTTATTACTACTTTTGCGCTGCCTCAATTAAAAATTTTCAATTCAGTGGTCACGGGAATATTGATTATTGTCAGTGCAATCGTCACATTTGTTTTAATGTACGCATCAATGGCAGCAGAGTCTGCGGGACAGCTACTGAATGTCGATGAATCGTACCCACTTCCCGCATAAGCCTTCGACATGAAATGTCTCTACAATCATGGTTCGAACTGGACGGGACGAGCAACGAAGCTGATGGCATTGAAAGCGCTGGAACTGACGCAGGAAGAACGTACAAAGCTTGAAGCGATGGCGAGAAGCCGTCGTGATTGGCGAATACGAGACCGGTCGCGGACGATTCTGATGTTCAGCGACGGCGTGCGAGCGAAAGAGATCGCCAGACGACAGGAACTGACGTTGGAGGCGGTGTATGAG
>NZ_NKFM01000158.1:0-1033 GCF_002223085.1 Burkholderia sp. HI2714
TACAGCCCGGAGCTCAATCGCATCGAGAAACTGTGGCACAAGATGAAATATGAGTGGCTGGCCTTCAAGGCGCGTGACATCCAAACCCTTGAAGAAGACGTCGATACGGTCCTTCAAGGATTCGGATCAAATTATAGATTTACTTTCTGTTGAGAGCTTACGTTTCGACGTCGTCGATATTGGTGACGCTTGAAAGTGCCTGCTGCGGAATCATCCGCTCGTTATCGACAGCTAAAAATTCAAGGAACGACAGATGCAGTCGTAACGCGTCGATATTTGATTCATTAGCGAATGTCTTTTGCCAGGCCGCCTTATCGAATTTGAATATGCGAACGCAATCGTCGTCACTCGCTTTCGCGGCGTCGCTATTGCGCGCCGAACGAAACGCAAAAAAGGCGGCAACGAATGGAGAATAGGACCAGTCTAATAACGGCGTTGGGTAGCCGTGGTGTTGCGCTAAATGAAGAAAGGCGCCGTATTCCAAGCGATCCTCCAACGCGAACAAGTGGCGTGTACGGCCGCTGATATGTTGGTGCAGCGCCGGAATATCAACCGCTGTGTAGCGAGTGAGGTTCGCGCGCCCAGTGCGATGGTAGGACGTTCGGAGTTTTCTCGGTTTGCGTTGCCCGCGAAATACAAAATGTCGCGGTTCAAGAGCGATTATTTTCTTCTTGAAGTCATCCCACGATATAGGGTTTTCTGGATACTCCGAAAGGGTTCCTGAAGTAGAGGCGGGCAATATCGCTTGACCTTGCCCGCCCGCATCCGAAGTCCAATTCAACGTAAGTGCATCAGCGGTCCAAGTGGCTGTCACTTGGACGTTGCGGGCAATTCGGCTATTCGGGAAAAGCTTAGAAACTTCTTCCCATTGCATAAGCTCTCAACAGAAAGTAAATCTATAATTTGATCCGAATCCTTGAAGGACCGTATCGACGTCTTCTTCAAGGGTTTGGATGTCACGCGCCTTGAAGGCCAGCCACTCATATTTCATCTTGTGCCACAGTTTCTCGATGCGATTGAGCTCCGGGCTGTA
>NZ_NKFM01000029.1:0-204758 GCF_002223085.1 Burkholderia sp. HI2714
GTCAGCAAACGCATCCATGATCGACGGCATCTCTCGTTCCGGCAAAAAGCGAGAGTAAACCTGAACACGCCGCAACGAACAACCGCTCCAGCCCTTTAGCCACGGGCCTCTTCATGCGGAAGCCCTGGGCCCCTTCCGCATAACCTTGATCTGCCTCAAGTTTCGGCCCGCGTTTCGCGACGGTCTGCCGCAGCGCAGCACTCGGCATCGGAAAGCCGTCCTTTTAAAATTGGCACGTCAGGCGCAAAAGGATTAAAACAGCTTCACGGCCGTCATAAATCCGACGTAAAGTCGCCCCCAATCAGACTTAAATCGATTCAGGATAATCGCCTTGATCTCGATCAATAAAGAGCCTGCGCCGCCTCCCCCGCGGCCGGCCGGCACGATCGGCTGGCGCGCGCGCATCGCCGCGTGGGCACGCGGCCCGACCCTCGCCCGCGACATCACCCTGGTGCTGATCGTCAAGCTGATCCTCCTGATGTCGCTCAAATACGCATTCTTCAATCATCCGCAGGCCGAGCACATGTCGTTGCCGCCTGCCGCCGTCGCCGAGAAGCTGCTCTCGGTACCGGCGCCTGCATCTACCGAGGGAGACCACCATGATAAGTAGTGAAGTCGTCGATCTGTCACGTCTGCAGTTCGGCATCACGGCGCTCTACCACTTCCTGTTCGTGCCGCTGACGCTCGGCCTGTCCTGGCTGCTCGTCATCATGGAAGCGGTGTACGTGATGACCGGCAAACAGGTCTACAAGGACATGACCCAGTTCTGGGGCAAGCTGTTCGGGATCAACTTCGCGATGGGCGTGACGACCGGCATCACGCTCGAATTCCAGTTCGGCACGAACTGGTCGTACTACTCGCACTATGTCGGCGACATCTTCGGCGTGCCGCTCGCGGTAGAAGGCCTGATGGCGTTCTTCCTCGAATCGACGTTCGTCGGCCTGTTCTTCTTCGGCTGGAACCGCCTGTCGAAGGTCAAGCACCTGATGGTCACGTTCCTCGTCGCGCTCGGCTCGAACCTGTCCGCGCTGTGGATCCTCGTCGCGAACGGCTGGATGAACAACCCGGTCGGCGCCGAGTTCAATTACCAGACGATGCGCATGGAGATGACGAGCCTGTTCGACGTGCTGTTCAACCCGGTCGCACAGGTGAAGTTCGTGCATACGGTGTCGGCCGGCTATGTGTCGGCGGCGATGTTCGTGCTCGGCGTGTCGTCGTGGTACCTGCTGAAGAAGCGCGACGTCGACTTCGCGCTGCGCTCGTTCGCGGTCGCGGCCGGCTTCGGCCTCGCGGCGACGCTCTGCGTGATCGTGCTCGGCGACGAATCGGGCTATACGACCGGCGAAGTGCAGAAGATGAAGCTCGCCGCGATCGAATCCGAATGGGAAACGCAGCCGGCACCCGCATCGTTCACGCTGATCGGCATCCCGAACCAGGAAGAACAGCGCACCGACTATGCGATCAAGATCCCGTATGCGCTCGGCCTGATCGCGACACGCTCGATCGACGAACCGGTGATCGGCCTGCGTGAACTCGCGAAGCACAGCGAGGAGCACATCCAGAGCGGGATGGTCGCGTACGGCGCGCTGCAGAAGATCAAGCAGGGCGACACGAGCGACGCGACCCGCGCGCTGTTCGACCAGCACAAGCAGTACCTCGGCTACGGGCTGATGCTCAAGCAGTTCACGCCGAACGTGGTCGATGCGACGCCCGAGCAGATCAAGGCCGCCGCGAAGAAGACGATCCCGCCGGTCGCGCCCGTGTTCTTCTCGTTCCGGATCATGGTGTTCCTCGGCTTCCTGTTCGTCGCGACGTTCGTTGCCGCATTCTGGTTCTGCGCGCGCCGCGAACTGCTGCAGGACAACCGCCGCTGGTTCCTCCGCTATGCGGTGTGGGCAATCCCGCTGCCGTGGATCGCGATCGAATTCGGCTGGATCGTCGCCGAGCTCGGCCGCCAGCCGTGGACGATCGCCGGCGTGCTGCCGACGCACCTGTCCGCGTCGAGCCTGCAGCCGAGCGACCTGTACCTGAGTCTCGCGGGCTTCATCCTGTTCTATACCGCGCTGTTCGTCATCGAGATCAAGCTGATGTTCAAGTACGCGCGCCTCGGCCCGTCGTCGCTGCATACCGGCCGCTATCACCACGAAATCGCGGCCGCCAGCGAGCGCGCCCCGGCGTGAGCACGCACCTGAAACGGAACAAGGAATCGCTATGGACTATGCAACTCTCAAGCTGATCTGGTGGCTGCTCGTCGGCGTGCTGCTGATCGGCTTCGCCGTCACCGACGGCTTCGACATGGGCGCGACCGCGCTGCTGCCGTTCCTCGGCAAGACCGACGAGGAACGCCGCATCATCGTCAACACCGTCGGCGCGACGTGGGAAGGCAACCAGGTGTGGCTGATCACGGCCGGCGGCGCGATGTTCGCGGCCTGGCCGCTCGTCTACGCGGCGTCGTTCTCCGGCTTCTACTTCGCGATGCTGCTCGTGCTGTTCGCGTTGTTCTTCCGGCCGGTGGGCTTCGACTATCGCAGCAAGCGGCCCGACCCGCGCTGGCGCGCGGGCTGGGACTGGGGCCTGTTCGTCGGCGGCTTCGTGCCGGCGCTCGTGTTCGGCGTCGCGTTCGGCAACCTGCTGCAAGGCGTGCCGTTCAAGTTCGACAGCGACCTGCGCGTGACCTACTACGGCGGCTTCTGGGCGCTGCTGAACCCGTTCGCGCTGCTGTGCGGGCTCGTCAGCCTCACGATGCTCGTCGCGCACGGTGCGGCCTTCATCAAGATGAAGACGGAAGGGGTGATCGCGCGCCGCGCGTCGGTCGCGCTGCGCGTGGCGTCGTTCCTCGCGGTCGTACTGTTCGTGCTGGCCGGCGTGCTGGTCGCGTCGACCATCGGCGGCTTCCACATCACGCACGCCGCACCGACCGATACGGTCGCGAACCCGCTGCTCAAGGACGTCGCCGCCGGCTCGGGCCTGTGGCTCGCGAACTACGGCGAATTCCCGTGGATGATCGCGGCGCCCGTCGTCGCGATCGCGGGTGGCCTGATCGCGCTGCTGCTCGCCGGCTCGAAGCAGGAGAAGACGGCGTTCTTCTGCACGGGCCTGATGATCACCGGCGTGATCCTCACCGCCGGCTTCTCGATGTTCCCGTTCATCATGCCGTCGTCGCTCGACCCGCGCAGCAGCCTGACCGTATGGGATTCGACGTCGAGCCACATGACGCTGCAGGTGATGCTGTTCGCGGTGATCGTGTTCCTGCCGATCGTCCTGCTCTACACGAGCTGGGTGTATCGCGTGATGCGCGGCAAGGTCACGCGCGACGTGCTCGAAGAGAACAAGCATTCGATGTATTGAAGCTTTGAACCGGGCCGGGGCGCACATGCGCCCTCGCCCACCGTTTCGCAAGGAGTCGGATCATGTGGTATTTCAGCTGGATTCTCGGTATCGGCGTCGCGCTGTCGTTCGGCATCGTCAATGCGATGTGGCTCGAAGCGCGGCAGAAGACACAGGAAGCGCCCGTGCGTGCGCGTCGCGACTGACGCGCATGGCCGGTCATGCGGCCGCCGTCCGGAAGGAACCTCGCCTCGCGCGAGGTTTTTTTTCGCCCCGGGCCGGCCGGACAGGCCCGTCACACCGATGCCAATTTAGCGCCAGATTGATACCACTTGAATACCAATAAAAGGTTTCATAAGATCTTTGGACACGGCCGCTGACAGGCCGAATCCTTCCGGGTGGGGGAGACATGCGAATCCCGTATGTGGCGCGCGCTGGCGCGCCATTGCGCCGTCGGCGTGCGGCGGCTGGTTGCGCGTCGTCGGCGAGCGCTGCCGTCATCGACCGCGTCGGTCGCGCGCGCGCCTTTGCCCATGGGCACGTCGTCACGGCATCAAGATCAGCAGCAGCCGCTGCCGTGCGCCGCCGATGAAAACGCGCACCCGCCCGCGCCGATCCGACCGGCACGCCTGCCCGCCACCCGTTCCGTAACGCACGCGCCCGCGTGCCGACTTCGCGCGGAGCAGCCGCATCGCCCGCGCACCCTGTTGTCCCCGCAGCTCCGTTGAAAGACCCGCTCGCAGCGACGTCATCCCGTGACGCCGCTACGCCCCCTTTTGTCTCAGGAGTCCGCATGAACCGAACCTTGTCCACCCTGTTTGCCGGCCTGCTGGTCGCGGCACTGTCGCCGGTCGCGCTCGGCGCGCTGCCGGCGTCGAGCGCGGCGGTCGCGACGGCCGGCGCCGTCCGTCCACCCGTGCCGCCGGCCGATCTCGCGGCGCGGTTGTCGAACGGCCTCGCGTTGCGCGTCGCCGTCGACAACAATCATGCAGCCGCGGCCGGCGTGCCGTGCGCCGATCTCGGCGCCGACGGCGCGGCCTGCGCGACCGGCCGCCTGATCCTGCAGAACCGCGGCCACCAGGCGATCGCCGACGGCGGCTGGAAGCTCTACCTGCACAGCATCCGCCGCCTGCTGCGAATCGACCGCCCCGGCTTCGTGCTGCGGCGGCTCACCGGCGACCTGTACGAACTGACGCCGCAACCGGGCTCGGTGCGGCTGGCACCGGGCGAGCGCATCGAACTGCCGTTCGTCGCCGAATACTGGCTGCTGCGCTACAGCGACGTGATCCCGCGCCCGTACGTGGTCGTCGACGGCGCGCCGCCCGCCGTGCTCCGCTACAACGACACCGACGACGAGCTCCGCTACGTCGAATCGCTGCCGGCCGACGCGCAGAACAACTCGACCGGCAATGCGCCGCCCGTGGCCGCACGGCCCGATGCGAGCCGCGCGCTGCCGAGCGTGAAGCGCGAGCAGCCGCTGCCCGGCATGCTCGACCTGCGCGGCGTCGAGCTCGCGCTGCCGAACCTGCCCGACGCGCAGGTCGCGGCACTGCGCGAACGCGCAAGCACGCTCGGGCTCGACGGTGCACGCGTGCCGGTATGGGGCGTGGTCGCGCCGCGCCGACTGCCGGCCGACATCGCGACGCCGGGCGGTTACCGGCTCGCGATCGGGCCGCGCGGTGCGTTCATCGAGGCGTACGATCGCGCCGGCCTCTACTACGGGGTGCAGACGCTCTACTCGCTCGCGCCCGTTGGCGGCGGCCCGATCCCGGCGATGCTCGTCGAGGATGCGCCGCGCTTCACGCATCGCGGGATGCACGTCGATCTCGCGCGCAACTTCAAGCACCCGGCGACGCTGCGCCGCCTGATCGACCAGATGAGCGCGTACAAGCTCAATCGCCTGCACCTGCATCTGTCCGACGACGAGGGCTGGCGCATCGAGATTCCCGGCCTGCCCGAACTGACCGAGATCGGCTCACGCCGCTGCCACGACCCGAGCGAGACGCGCTGCCTGCTGCCGCAGCTCGGCTCCGGCCCGGACAACCGCTCGGGCGGCGGCTACCTGACGCGTGACGATTACGTGTCGCTGGTGCGCTACGCGGCCGCGCATTTCGTGGAGATCATCCCCGAGATCGACATGCCCGCGCATGCGCGGGCGGCCGTCGTGACGATGGAGGCACGCTACAAGCGGCTGCATGCGGCCGGCCGCGAGCAGGAAGCGAACGCGTACCGGCTGCTCGATCCGCAGGACACGTCGAACCTGACGACGGTGCAGTTCTACGACCGGCGCAGCGACCTGAACCCGTGCGTGCCGGGCGCGCTCAATTTCGCGTCGAAGGTGATCCGCGAGATCGCGGCGATGCATGCGGACGCGCAGGCGCCGCTGCACATCTGGCACTACGGCGGCGACGAGGCGAAGAACATCTTCCTCGGCGGGGGTTTCCAGCCGCTGAACGGCACCGATCCGAACAAGGGGCGCATCGACCTCGCCGCGCAGGACAAGCCGTGGGCGCGTTCGCCCGCGTGCACGGCGCTGCTCCAGCGCGGCGAGATCAAGTCGATCGACGAGCTGCCGACGCGTTTCGCGCAACAGGTGAGTGCAGCGGTCAGCGCGAACGGGATCGACACGATGGCCGCGTGGCAGGACGGCATCAAGCATGCGAACGGGCCGCAGGACTTCAGCACGCGCCACGTGATGGTGTCGCTGTGGGACACGATCTTCTGGGGCGCATCGGACAGCGCGCGCGACCTGAGCGGCAAGGGCTACCAGACGGTGCTCGCGCTGCCCGACTACCTGTACTTCGACTTCCCGTACACGCTCAACCCGCGCGAGCGCGGCTACTACTGGGGCTCGCATGCGACGGACGAGTACAAGGTGTTCTCGCTCGCACCCGAGAACCTGCCGCAGAACGCCGAAGTGATGGGCGACCGTGACGGCAACACGTTCGAGGTGACGGGCACGGGCCCCGCGCCGCGCATCGAAGGCATGCAGGGACAGGCGTGGGGCGAGGTGATGCGCAACGACACCTTCCTCGAATACATGACCTACCCGCGGCTGCTGGCGCTCGCCGAGCGCGCGTGGCACCGGGCCGACTGGGAGTTGCCGTATGCGGCCGGCGTGCGCTTCAGGCGCGGCGACACGCATCACGTCGACATCGCCGCGCTGCAGCGCGACTGGGCCGGCTTCGCGACGCTGCTCACGCAACGCGAATTGCCGAAGCTCGACCGGGCCGGCGTCGGCTACCGGAAGCCGACCTTCACGCTGACGAATCCGTGATCGGCTGAGCGGTTGCATGGCTGAGCGACGGCGCGACGCAGGCGAACGCATCGCGCCATCGCCCGCACCCAAGAAAAACGGCTTGCGACGCATCGCAAGCCGTTTTCGTTTTGCCGGCCGGCCCGAAACCGCAGCGCGGATCGGATCGGCTTCAACGCATCAGCATCAGGCCGGTTGTGCGGCCGCCCCGCTGCCCGACGGCGGCAGGCGCGCGCCGAGCTGTTCGGCATAGCGTGCCGCCGCGTTGCCGCAGACGATGTGGAACGTGTCGAGCGACACCCACGCGACGTCGAGCGCACCGAGACGATCGCGATCGACCGCCGACGGATCGCGCACGACCACACGCAGGCGCGTGGTCGCGACCGCGTCGAGCGACACGACGTTGGTCGCGCCGCCGAACACCGCGAGCCAGCGCGTCGGCTCCGGATCAAGCGGGCCGGCGGCCGCGCCCGTGACGGGCTGTGCCGCGGCGGCCGTCGCCGTCGATGCTGCGCCTGCCGCGCCACTGCCGATGGCCGCACGCATCTCGTCGGCAATGATGTCGGCCTCGGGCCCGATGATCACCTGCACGCTGTTGCCGCCGCGCTTGAGCACGCCGCGCGCGCCGATCGACTTCAGTTCCGGCTCCGAGACCTTCTCCGGATCGACGACGGTCAGGCGCAGGCGCGTCGTGCACGCGTCGACGACCGACAGGTTGCCTGCCCCGCCGAGCGCGGCGATGTAGCGTTGCGCACGCGGCGCCGCAGCCGTCGCAGCAGCACCTGCAGCCGGCGCAACGAAGCCGCCCGATGCGTACGATTGCTCGGCCGCGTCGGCCGATGCCGGCTCACGGCCCGGCGTGGCCATGTTGAACTTGCGGATGAAGAAGCGGAACAGCCCGTAGTACGCGGCGCCGTATGCGATGCCGAGCGGAATCGCGATCCAGCCCTTCGTCGACAGCCCGTAGTTCAGCACGTAGTCGATCGCGCCGGCCGAGAACGTGAAGCCGAGCTTCACGCCGAGGATCTGGCAGATCGCGAGCGACAGGCCCGTCAGCACCGCGTGGATCACGTACAGCACCGGTGCGAGGAACATGAAGCTGAATTCGATCGGCTCGGTCACGCCGGTCAGGAACGACGTGAGCGCCATCGAGAACAGCAGGCCGCCGACCATCGTGCGGCGCTCCTTCGGCGCTTCGTGCAGCATCGCGAGACACGCGGCCGGCAGGCCGAACATCATGATCGGGAAGAAGCCGGCCATGAAGGTGCCCGCGGTCGGGTCGCCCGCGAAGAAACGGTGCAGGTCGCCGTGCACGATCTCGCCGCCGGCGGGCGGCGTGAAGTTGCCGAACACGAACCATGCGAGCGAGTTGATGATGTGATGCAGGCCCGTGACGAGCAGCAGGCGGTTCAGGAAGCCGAACACGAACGCACCGATCGCGCCCGCCGTCGTCAGCCACTGGCCGGCCGCGTCGATCAGATGCTGGACCGGCTGCCAGACGTACCCGAACGCGATGCCGAGTATCACGCAGACCAGGCCCGTGATGATCGGCACGAACCGTTTGCCGCCGAAGAACGCGAGGTAGTCCGGCAGCTTGATGTCCTTATAGCGGTTGTACAGCAGGCCCGCGACCACACCCGCGATGATCCCGGACAGCACGCCCATGTTCAGCTTGGGATCGATGTCCTTCATGATCGCGGTTTCGATCAGGTAGCCGATCGCGCCCGCGAGCGCAGCCACGCCGTTGTTGTCCTTCGCGAAGCCGACCGCCACGCCGATCGCGAACAGCAGCGGCAGGTTGTCGAAGATCGCACCGCCGGCGTCGGCGATCATCTTGATGTTGAACACGTCCGGCTGGCCGAGTCGCAGCAGGATGCCGGCGACCGGCAATACCGCGATCGGCAGCATCAGCGCCCGGCCTAGACCCTGTATTTTCAGAAACGGATTCCCGTTCATTCAGTCCTCCAATCCTTGTCTCGTCGTTAATCGTCGTTGACCTAATTGCTTTCGTCTTGAAACCGGTCGCGAACCTGCCGTCGACGCTCAGTCGAGCGGCCAGACCTCGCGGCTTGCTGCTCTTACCGCCTGTGCCGAATCGAGCGCGAGCAGATCCTGCGCGCGCTGACGGCACAACTGGTAATCGAGACGGCGCACCCGCGCCTTGATGCCCGGCACCGATACGGGGTCGACCGACAGTTCGGTCACGCCGAGGCCCACCAGGACCGGCACCGCGAGCGGATCGCCGCCGAGTGCGCCGCACACGCCCACCCACTTGCCGTGCTTCGCGGCGCCGCGCACCGCGATGTCGATCAGGCGCAGCACCGCCGGATGCAGGCCGTCGGATTGCGCTGCCAGGTCGGCCTGGCAGCGGTCCATCGCGAGCGTGTACTGCGTCAGGTCGTTGGTGCCGATCGACAGGAAATCCGCGTGCTGCGCGAGCTGGTCGGCCAGCAGCGCGGCCGACGGCACCTCGATCATCACGCCGACCTCGATCGGCTCGGTGCGGCCCTGCGCACGCGCGAATTCGTCGATGCGCTTTTTCAGGCGCACGAGCTCGCCCGCGTCGGTCACCATCGGCAGCAGGATGCGCACCGCGCCGAACGGCTTCACCGCGAGCAGGCCCTGCAACTGATCGTCGAGCAGGTCGGGGCGCACCTGCGCGAGACGGATGCCGCGCAGGCCGAGCGCAGGGTTGGGCTCGGGCGGCAGCGTCAGGTAGTCGACTTCCTTGTCGGCGCCGACGTCGAGCGTGCGGATGATCGCCGTGCGGCCCTGCAATGCGTCGACGATCGACTGGTAGCTCTGCTGGTGTTCGACGACCGTCGGCGCGGCCTGGCGATGGATGAACATCAGTTCGGTGCGCAGCAGGCCGACCGCGTCGGCGCCGTTATCGACCGCGGTGTTCGCATCGTCGAGCGTCGCGATGTTCGCGGCCACCTCGATCGCGCGACCGTCGACCGTCGCGGCCGCCTCGCCGGCCAGTTGCCGGTTCGCCTCGCGCACGCCGTCCAGGCGCTGGCGTTCGTGCCGCGCGCGCTCGACGTCGAGCGCGGTCGGGGCGTGTTCGAGCCGGCCCGCGCTCGCATCGACGACGACTTGCGTGCCGTCCGGAATCGCGTACAGCGCATCGCCGACCGCGACCAGCGCGGGAATGCCGAGCTGCCGCGCGATGATCGCCGCGTGCGACGTCGCACCGCCGCGCGCCATCACGAGCGCGGTCACGCGCTGGCGATCGAGCGACGACAGGTCGGACGGCGTGAATTCCTCGGCCGCGAGCACCGCTTCGTCGGGCAGCGCACGCGCGGCACCGTTCGTATGGCCGAGCGCACGCAGCACGCGCTTCTCGATGTCGCGCAGGTCGGCCGCGCGTTCGGCGAGCAGTGCATCGTCGAGCTTCGACAGCGTGTCGATCTGCGTGCGGATCGTCGCGCGCCAGGCGAAGCCCGCGCTCTTGCCGAGGCTGATCAGGTCGCGCGCCGCGTCGATCAGCGTCGGGTCTTCCAGCAGCACGCGGTGCACCGCGAAGATGCCCGCTTCGCCGACCGCGCCGCGCGCCGATGCGTTGCGCACCGTTTCGTCGAGTTCGGCGTCGACGGCCTTCAGTGCCTGGTCGAGCTGGCGGCTTTCCGTGGCCGGCGTGCCGGCGGCCTGCTCGGGCGGCACGATTTCCGCATCGTCGAGACGCACCAGCGTGCCGACCGCGATGCCGGGCGCCGCGCATACGCCCGCAAGCGTGTTGGGGTCGATGGGGGCACCGACGTTGCGCGCGACCGTCTGCGGCGCGGGCGACCTCATCCGCGCCGGTTGCTCCTCGACTTCGCCGTGCGCTTCGCGCAGCAGCTCGTGCTCGACCGCATCGACGGCCTGCTGCGCGTGCGCGCCACGGCCGACCAGTTCGACCGTCGCGCCTTCGCCGGCGCCGAGGCCGAGCAGGCCGACGACGCTCGCGATCGACGCCTTGCGGCCGTCGAACAGTACGTCGACGGTCGCGTCGAACCCGCGCACGGCCTCGCGCGCCCGCGCGGCCGGCCGCGCATGCAGGCCGCCCGGCTGCGCCAGCACGATTTCACGGCGCACTTCGTTCTGCGCCGCGGCACCGGCTTGTGCCGCCTGCACGGCCGCTTCGCCCTTGCCGCGCAGCGCGAGCAGCGGCGTCTCGCCGGCCGTCGCGAAGCCGCTGGCACGATCGACGACCTCGAACGCATCCGAATTGGCAATCGCGATCACCGACACGAGCGAATGCGCGCTGCGCGCCACCGCGTCCTGGTCGAACTCGATCAGCAGCGTGCCCACCTCGACACGCGCACCCGCCTCGACGTGCGCGATGAAACCCTGCCCGTTCAGCTCGACCGTGTCGATGCCGATGTGCAGCAGCACTTCCGCGCCTTGCGGCGTCGTGATCGTCACCGCGTGGCCCGTGCGCGCGAGATGCGACACGACGCCCGCGCACGGTGCGACGAGCTGGCCCGCGAGCGGGTCGATACCGATGCCGTCGCCGAACATCCCGCCGGAGAACACCGGATCGGGCACGTCGGCCAGTGCGACGATCGGCCCCGTCATGGGGCTAAGCAGGACGATCTGATCGTGGGTGGGGCTCTTCAACTGGGACTCCTCGGCGCGTCTCATCGGCTGTCTCGGCTATCAGTGCGTTTCGGTGACTTTGTTCAGGTGGCGCGGCGTGTCGGGATTGCGGCCGCGCGCAACGGCGAGATCCGCCGCCATCACGTAGAACGAAAGAATGGCGGCGATCGGGTCGAGCGCCGAATGGGCGGACTGCGCGAGCGGCAGCGTCGCGCCGGGTATGCCGGCGGGCGCCGCGAGCAGCACGGCGGCGCCGCGGGCGCGCATGTCCGCGGCAAGCTGCAGCAGGCCGGCCTGCTCGGGCCCCGGCGGCGCGAACACGAGCAGCGGATAGTCGCGGTCGATCAGCTCCATCGGGCCGTGACGGACTTCGGCGCTCGAGAACGCCTCGGCCTGGATGCCGGACGTTTCCTTCAGCTTCAGCGCGGCTTCCTGCGCGATCGCGAGGCCCAGGCCGCGGCCGATCACGATCATCCGCTCGACACCCGCCAGCGCGGCAACGGCCTGCGACCAGTCGAGCTGGCCGGCTTGCGCGAGTACGTCGGGCAGGCCGCGCAGCGCGCTCATCAGCGCGGCGTCGCGCTGCCAGTACGCGACGATCTGCGCGGACAGCGACAGCATCGCGATATAGCTCTTCGTCGCGGCCACCGACAGTTCGGGGCCGGCGAGCAGCGGCAACTGGTGCTCGCACGCGTCGGCGAGCGGCGACGGCAGCACGTTCACGGCGGCGACGGTGCGCGCGCCGGCTTCGCGCAGCGCGGCCATCGTATTGACGAGATCGGGGCTCTTGCCCGACTGGGAGAAGGCGATCGCGAGCTGGTCCTGCACCTTCAGCGGCGCCTGCTGCAGCGTCGCGACCGACATCGGCAGCGACGCGACCGGCACGCCGAGGCGGCTCATCGTCAGGCTCGCGAAATAGCTCGCGGCGTGATCCGAGCTGCCGCGTGCGACCGTCAGTGCGACGGCCGGCGGGTGGTCGAGCAATTGGCCGGCGAGCGCTTCGACGCGCGTCGTGTCGGCGATCTGCGCGGCGACGACCTGGGCGGACTCGCGCGCTTCCTTAAGCATATTCGACAATCGATTCTCCTTCGACGTAGGTCGCGGTGAGGTTCAGGTCGCGGTCGAACACCGCGAGGTCGGCCCATGCGCCGCGCTCAAGGCGGCCGCGATCGGCGACGCCGAGGTAGTCGGCCGCGTAGCGCGACATCCGGTTCGACACGTCGGCGATCGGCAGGCCGAGCGACACGAGATTGCGCAGCGCCTGGTCCATCGTCAGCGTGCTGCCGGCGAGCGTGCCGTCGGCAAGCCGCACGCCGCCGAGGCACTTCGTCACGTGCTGGCTGCCGAGCCGGTATTCGCCGTCGGGCATGCCCGTGGCGGAGGTGCTGTCGGTCACGACGTACAGGCGCGGGATCGCGCGTAGCGCGGCCCGAATCGCGCCCGGGTGGACGTGCAGCAGGTCGGGGATGATTTCCGCGTATTCAGCATGAGCAAGCGCCGCACCCACCAGACCCGGGTTGCGGTGATGCAGCGGCGACATCGCGTTGAACAGGTGCGTGAAACCGCACGCGCCGTGCTTGAGCGCGGCCACCGCGTCGTCGTAGGTCGCGAGCGAATGGCCGAGCTGCACGCGCACGCCGCGCGCGGCCATCTCGCCGATGATCTCGATGTGGCCGGCGATTTCCGGCGCGAGCGTGACGACGCGGATCGGCGCGATCGACAGGTACTTCAGCACTTCGTCGAGCACGGCCGACACGGCCGCGTCGGGCTGCGCACCGAGCTTGCCGGGGTTGATGTACGGGCCTTCGAGGTGCACGCCGAGCACGCGCGCGCCGCCCGGCGTGCGGGTGCGCGCGACGGTGCCGAGGTTGCCGACGACTTTCATCAGTTCGTCGCGCGGCGCGGTCATCGTCGTCGCGAGCAGGCTCGTCGTGCCGAATTGCGCGTGCGTGCGGGCGATCGTCTCGATCGCGTCGCCGCCCTCCATCACGTCCGCGCCGCCACCACCGTGCACGTGCAGGTCGATGAAGCCGGGCAGGATGTAAGGCGCGTCGTTCTTCGCGGGATCGACGGGCTTGCCGTCGAGGGTCGTGATGCGGCCGTTCTCGCTATCGAGCGAACCGTGAATCCAGCCGTCGGGGGTAAGGATGTTTCCAGTCAGCATGACGTTCTCTTGATGATCTGGTGACGCGGGCATCCGCGTCGTGATTTGCAAATCCGTGTCGTTGCTTCACGCGTGTCGCGCGCGGGCAGTCTCGCGCGTCAGCGTTTCAGTTCGGCGACGAAGTCGTAGTAATCGTCGCGGCAATACGTTTCACTCACTTCGATCGCGCGCTGGTCGGCGCCGTAGCCGATCCGCGTGATCACCAGCAGGGCCGAACCCGGCTTCACCGCCATCCATTTCGCGATCGCGTGGGTCGCGTTCGCCGCGCGAAAGTGCTGCAGCGCGCGCACGACGGTCATGCCGCGCGCTTCGAGGTATTCGTACAGCGACGCGCCGAGCACCTGCGGATCAGGCACCACCGCGGCCGGCAGCGTCGAGTGCTCGACGGCCATCACGATGCCGTCCGCGCGGCGCAGCCGTTCGAGCCGCGCCACCGTCGCGCCGGGCGCGAGACCGAGACGCGTGATCTCGTCGCGGTTTGCGGCACGCAGCGTGCGCGACAGCCACACCGAGTCGGGCACGAAGCCGCGCTGCTGCATCTTCGCGGTGAAGCCGACGAGACGCGACAGCGGATCGGCGACGCGCGGCGTGATGAAGCTGCCCGCCCCGCGCGCCCGCTTGATCAGCCCCTGCTCGACCAGCAGCGCGAGTGCGCGACGGGCCGTGATCCGCGACACGCCGACCGACACCGACAGCAGCCGCTCCGACGGCAGCGCCTCGCCGGCCCGCCACGCGCCGGCGTGAATCGCGCTCGCCAGGTTGCGGGCGAGCTGCAGATAAAGCGGCGTATCGCTGAGGGGATCGGGCGCCAGTTCGGACCAGCCGGTTTCCATGTGCCTCCGGGGTGTCGGACGACGACCTCAGGCCGTCGAAAGTGAGGGCATTATATAACCACCATAATACCAGTCAACGAACTGGTATTAGCGTTGCCGAAATCGTCGGAAGCCTTGCCCGGCAAGCGTTTTAGTCCTCACAAACCCTTTGTTTACAACGACGTACGGGATAGGGATTTACCCGGATTGGTATGCAAGGGGACAGTTCAAGTACGTGGTTCGGCCAGGTTTTGGGCACGAATATGAGACCTGGATAGAACCAGTTTAGCCAACTGGTATGCACGGATGGCGAGGCACCGCGCGTTCGGCGGCGCGCGCCGGTTGTGTCAGTGGAATTCGCGGCTCGACGTGCGCAGGCCGCCGAGCAGCGGCGTCAGATCCTCGAAGTGCTGCACGACGAGGTGCCTCACGTCTCTCGCGACCTGCCACACGCCGGACGCGGCAAGCAGCCGCGAATCGAGGGTTTCGCGGCGCTGCCGCGCGAGCAGCTCGGGCCGGACGATCAGGTTCACGCAGCCCGTTTCGTCCTCGAGCGTCATGAACATCACGCCTTTTGCGGTGCCCGGCATCTGCCGTGCGGTCACGAGCCCGCACGCGCGCGCGAGCCGGCCGTCGGGGCGGTCGTGCAATTCGGCCGCGGACGACAGCCGCCGCGCGCGCAGTTCGGGCCGCAGCAGCGCGACGGGGTGGCGATTCAGCGTGAGGCCGGTCGTGTGATAGTCGGCGAGGATGTCGTCGGCTTCCGACGGCGCGCCGAGCGCGGGCTTCTCCACTTCGTCGATCGTCGCGGTCGCGAGCAGGTCGCGTTCGGGGGCGGCTGCAACCGCTTGCCATAGCGCATCGCGGCGATGGCCGGCGAGCGTCGCAAGCGCGTTCGCGGCGGCGAGCGCTTCGAGATCGCGGCGTTCGAGCTGCGCGCGGCGTGCGAGGGTATCGACGTTGTCAAACGGCCCGGCCGTGCGCGCGGCTTCGATGCGGCGCGCGGCGGCTTCGCCGAGCCCCCGCACGAGCGACAGGCCGAGCCGCACGGCGGGCTGGCCATGCGGAGGCGGCTGATCGGGCAGCGCTTCGAGCGATGCTTCCCAGTTGCTTTGCGTCACGTCGATCGGCCGCACCTGCACGCCGTGCCGCTTCGCGTCCTGCACGAGCTGCGACGGCGGATAGAAACCCATCGGCTGGCTGTTCAGCAGCGCGGCGAGGAAGATCGCCGGTTCGTGGCATTTGAGCCAGCTGCTGGCGTACGCGAGTTTCGCGAAGCTGGCTGCGTGGCTTTCGGGGAAACCGTAATCGCCGAAGCCCTTGATCTGTTCGAAGATCTGTTCGGCGAAGTCGGGCGGATAGTCGCGCTCGCGCATCCCGTCGACGATCTTGCTGTGATATTTCTCGAGATTGCCCTTGCGCTTCCACGCGGCCATCGCGCGGCGCAGTTCATCCGCCTCGCCGGGCGTGAAGCCTGCCGCGATCATCGCGATCTGCATCACCTGTTCCTGGAAGATCGGCACGCCGTACGTACGCTCGAGTGCAGGCTTCAGGTCCTCCTTCGGATAACTGACCTTTTCGAGTCCCTGGCGGCGTTTCAGATAGGGGTGCACGGCCCCGCCCTGGATCGGCCCCGGCCGCACGATCGCAACCTCGATCACCAGATCGTAGTAAGTCTCCGGGCGCAGGCGCGGCAGCATCGACATCTGCGCGCGCGATTCGATCTGGAACACGCCGACCGTGTCGGCACGACAGATCATGTCGTAGGTCGCCTTGTCATCCTGCGGAATGTGCTTCAGCGTGAACGGCTCGCCATCCGGCTCCGGCGGCCCACGCCACGCGGTACGCATGTCGAATGCGCGATGCAGCGCCGACAGCATGCCGAGCGCGAGCACGTCGACCTTCATCAGCTTGAGCGATTCGAGGTCGTCTTTATCCCACTGGATCACGCGCCGTCCGTCCATCGCTGCATTTTCGACCGGCACGAGCCGCGTGAGCTTGCCGCGGCTGATCACGAAGCCGCCCGAGTGCTGCGACAGATGACGCGGAAAGTTGAGGAGCCGCGCGGCGAGCCGGGCCCATGCCTGGATGAGCGGCGTCTCGGGATCGAGCCCGATCGTCGAGAATTGCTGCAGCAGGTCGCGGCTACCGTCGAACCAGCGATGCGCTTTCGCGACGCGATCGACCAGCATCGGATCGACGCCGAGCGCCTTGCCGGTTTCGCGCAGCACGCCGCGCGGACGATACGTCGATACGGCGGCTGCGAGTGCTGCGCGGTTGTGTCCGTATTTTTCGTAGATATGCTGAATCACCTCTTCCCGGCGCTGATGCTCGAAGTCGACGTCGATATCGGGCGGCTCGCCGCGTTCCGCGCTGATGAAGCGCTCGAACAGCATCGTGCTTTGCTCGGGATTCACCTCGGTGATGCCGAGGCAGAAGCAGACGACCGAGTTTGCCGCCGAGCCACGCCCCTGGCACAGGATGTTCTGGCTGCGTGCGTATTTGACGATGTCGTAGACGGTCAGGAAGAACGGCTCGTAACTCAGTTGCGCGATCAGGTCGAGTTCATACCGGATCTGCTTCGACACCTTCTCCGGCACACCTTGCGGATAGCGTGTGGCCGCCCCGGCCATGGTTTCCTGCTCCAGATAGCTCGTCGGCGTATGCCCCTTCGGCACGATCTCGTCGGGATACTCGTAGCGCAGCGAGTCCAGTTCGAAAGGACACGCATCGAGAATCGCGCACGTCTCCGCAATCTCCTCCGGCGAGAACAGATTCCCGATCCGGTTCCGCCCACGCAAATGCTGTTCCGCATTCGGCGCAAGCGCATACCCGCACTCGGAAACCGGCATGCCGACGCGAATCGCCGTCATCACGTCCTGTAGTTCCTTGCACGAGCGCCGGTGCATCGTCACGTCGCCCAGCGCGACGATGCGCACGCCGCGCCGTTCGCCCGCCGCGCGAATCTCCTCGCGCTGCGCACCGTCCAGCGCGCGCTGCAGTTGCACGAGCCCGAGCCGCGCCCGCTCGCCGAACGTCGCGCGAAACCACGCGACCTGCGCATCGAGTACATCGGCACGTACCGGATACGCGGGCACGAGGATCGCAAAGCAGTCGGGCATGCCGCGCAAGTGCGCAAACTCGGCAGGCGGCGCCGACAGCATCCGCGACGTCAGCTTGTAAGTGCCCTTCGGCGACGCCATCCTCCGCCACGAAATCAGTTCGGACAGGTTGCCGTAGCCTTCACGATTTTGCGCAAGCAACACGAGCCCGAACGCGCCCGGACCCGGATCGTGGCCGGGTGCGACTTCATCCGGCGTAACTTCGAAATACGAACCGATGACGAGCGGCAACCCCTTCGCCTTCGCCGCGACGTGCATGCGCGGCGCGCCGGCAAGCGAGCATTCGTCGGTGATCGCGATCCCGCGATAGCCGAGCTCGAACGCGCGCTCGACCAGTTCCTCCGCATGCGACGCGCCATGCAGGAACGAAAAGTTCGAACGGCAGAACAACTCCGCGTAATCGGGCAGCCAGCTGAATTCCGCAACCATGACCGTTCACCCGAACAGGCCGTGCAGGAACCAGCGCGGCTCGGCCTCGCTCCCCGCCCGCTCCTTGAACACCCAGTAGCACGCACCGGCCTCGTCCTGCGCGACACAGTAATCGCGCGCAGCGAGCTGACCGTCGAACCATCCGGCCTCGATCCGCTCCACCGACGACATCATCCTGAGCGGCGTATGAAATACCGGCCGCTCCCCGCGCATCAACAGCGGCAGCGGCTCCGCCAGCAACCACGCGGGCCTCGGCGGCACGGCCGGCAGCCCGCCGGCCGGCTTGCCGGCCTGCGCGTCGAGCGGCAGCCAGCGGTTCGCCGCCTCGGGCCGGTGATCGGCGACGGGCGCCGCGCGCAGCACGTTGTCCGCGCCGAGCCGAGCGACCAGCAGTTCGAACAGCCGCGCGCGCGTCTCGCGCGTGCCGCCCGGCTCGGGGAACAGATCGTCGGCCGGCGGCGCGACCGATTCGACGCGCGTGGCCTTCAGACGCACGGCGATCACCGCGGCCGGCAACTCGACGCGCGCGAGCCGCTCGCCGAGCAGCCGCATGAAATGCGCGTCGTCACGCACGGGCGACGCGAACGCGAGCTCGAGCGGCGTCGGCGGCACGGCCTGGCGGCCGCGCTCGTGTTCGAGATCGAACGTCATCGCGGCCAGCGACAGGTGCCGCGCGGCCAGCCAGCCGCACAGCTGCACGACGAGCCGCCGCGCCACGAACAACACGGCTTCCGCGTATTCGACCCGCTCCTGCAATTCGAGCCGCACGTCGAACACCGGCGGCACCGCCATCCATGCAAGCGGCTCGACCGCGTCGCCATACGCACGATCGAGCGCGGCCAGCAACGCGGGACCGCAGCGGCGCTGCAGCCCCGCGCGCGGCAGGCCGCGCAGATCGGCGAGCGTGCGGCAACCGAGGCCGTCGAACCAGCCCGCATACGGACGCGCGTCGGGCAGCAGCACACAGGGCAGCCTGTCGAGCGCACGGACAAGCGAGGCCGGGCTCGCGACGCGGCGCCGGATGCGCGCACGAGCCGACACACGCGCGAGCAGCCACGCACCGCCCCCGGTCGGTGCGGCGGACAGGCGCGCCGCATAGCCGAGCGCCGCGAGCGTCGCGCGGACCTGGCGGCACAGCGACGGCAACCCGCCGAACAAGCGCAGGCTCGGGCCAACGTCGACGAGCAGCGTGGCTTCGTCGCCGAGCGCGACGCACGGCGAGAAGCGCAGCAGCGCGAGCGCGACCGCGCGCAGCGCATCGGCCTCGCGCGCGGGATCGCGTTCGACGAGCTGCGTGTGCGGCGCGAGCGTGAGCACGCCGCCGCGCTTCATGCCCGCGCGCACGCCCTGCCGGCGCGCGGCCGCGTCGGCGATCAGCACGACCCCCTGCTCGAGCACCGCACAGCCTGCGCCGCCGGCGTCGCCCGCCTCGCCGTCAGACGGAGGCGCGACGCACACGTCGAGCGGCAGGCGCGGCAGATGGATGCCGAGCAAGACGCGCATAGCGGCTCTCCACGATGGGCGACGGCAGGTCGAGCACGAGCGGCTCGCTGCGGGCGGGGCCGCGACGCTTGACGATGTCGAGGGACACGCCGCCCGGCACCGGGTACAGCGCGACGCGCAGCACGGCCGGCGACGGCTGCCGCTCGGCCGACAGCGGGCGCAGCATCACGAACAGCGTGTCGCCCGTGCGCGCGGCCGCGAGATGCAGGCGCCGCAGCGCATCGGGCCGCGCGTCCTGCCACAGCAGCAGCGCGCCGCAACAACCGGTCTTGAGTGCCTGCTCGGCGGCCCACAACGCATCCGTGTGGCTGCCGGCACGCAGCCACAGCAGCGCGTCGGCCGGCACGCCGAGACTGGCGAGCGCGGTCGCATGCGGCGACTGCGGCGGCGCGACGAGCGCGAGTGGCCGCCGGGCGCTGACGGTGCGCGCGAGCGCGGGCGCGAGCAGCCGCATCTCGCCGCAGCCCGGCT
Source organism: Burkholderia sp. HI2714 (assembly GCF_002223085.1). Taxonomy (NCBI): domain Bacteria; kingdom Pseudomonadati; phylum Pseudomonadota; class Betaproteobacteria; order Burkholderiales; family Burkholderiaceae; genus Burkholderia; species Burkholderia sp. HI2714. Next base: position 19,666 of record NZ_NKFM01000029.1, read on the forward strand.
GCGCGGCCAGCAGTTCGACGAGCCCGCCGACCGGCCAGCCGCCGCCCGGCAGCTCGGCCGACAGCGGCGCGAAGCCGGTCTCGATCGTGCGCGGACCGCCGCGCGCGAGCTGCGAGCCGCGCCACAGCGACGGATGAAGGGATTCGGGAGAAATGGAGGATGCGAGCATGATGCCACCCACAACTGTATGGATATACAGTATATGGCAATGCGCTCGCGTCGCACAGCACCGGTGCAAAACCGGTTTTCGTCAGAAGAAAGGCGACGGGAAAGCCCGCGCGGCCGTCATGTTACGCCGCGCCGGAGCGGGCGTGGCCGGATCGTGTCGCACGAACGCGCGCGACCGCCATCCGGCCCGAATCGCCCGGCCGGGCCCGCACGCCACCCCGCGAAACCCCGCGGGCAAACCGGCACGATGCGGCACCCCGCACCGCACCGGCCCGCCTGCCGCCCGTCAGCCGAGCAGCAACGCGTCGTCGTCGAGCTGCTCGTGACGCACCTTCTCGAACATCTGCAGCAGGTCCGGCACGTCGAGCCCCTTGCGCGCGTCGCCCGACACGTCGAGCACGACCTGCCCCTGGTGCAGCATCACCGTGCGGTCGCCGTAGTCGAGCGCCTGCCGCATGCTGTGCGTGACCATCATCGTCGTCAGCTTGCTCTCGGCGACGATGCGCGCGGTCAGCTCCAGCACGAACGCGGCCGTCTTCGGGTCGAGCGCGGCCGTGTGCTCGTCGAGCAGCAGGATCCGCGACGGCCGCAGCGACGCCATCAGCAGGCTCACCGCCTGCCGCTGGCCGCCCGACAGCAGCCCGATCCGGTCGGTCAGCCGGTTCTCGAGGCCGAGGTTCAGCAGCCGCAGCTTGTCGCGGAACAGCTCGCGCGACGGCCGGTCGAGCGCGGCCCGGAAGCCGCGCCGTGCACCGCGCGCCATCGCGAGCGCCATGTTCTCCTCGATCGTCAGCGCCTCGCAGGTGCCGGCCATCGGATCCTGGAACACGCGCGCGACGAGGTGCGCGCGATCCCACGCGGCCTTGCGCGTGACGTCCGTGCCGTCGATCGAGATGCGTCCCGCATCGACGGCCTGGTCGCCGCTGACCGCATTGAGGAAGGTCGACTTGCCGGCGCCGTTCGAGCCGATCACTGCGACGAACTGGCCGTCGGGAATCTCGAGCGACAGCCCGCGCAGCGCGCGCGTCTCGATCGGCGTGCCGGGATTGAACGTGAGTTTCAGGTCTTGTGCGGACAGCATGTCAGGCGCCTCCGTTCTTGCGCGCGAACAGCTTCTTGCGCGTCGCCGGCAGCACCAGCGCGATCGTGACGAGCGCGGCCGTCACGAGGTTCAGATCCTGCGCCTTCAGCCCGATGAATTCGCTGTTGAGCGCGAGTGCGATGAAGAAGCGGTAGACGATCGCGCCGAGCACGACGGCGAGCGTCGTCAGCACGAGCCGGCGCGCCGGCAGCAGCGTCTCGCCGATGATCACGGCGGCCAGCCCGATCACGATCGTGCCGATCCCCATCGAGATATCCGCGCCGCCCTGCGTCTGCGCGAACAGGGCGCCCGCGAGCGCGACGAGCGCGTTCGACAGCGCCATCCCGGCGAGCGTCGCACGGCCGGTCGCGATGCCTTGCGCGCGCGCCATCCGCGGGTTCGCGCCGGTCGCACGCATCGCGAGACCGAGCTGCGACGAGAAGAACCAGTCGAGGCCGAACTTCGCGACCACGACGACGATCGCGAGCAGCGCCGGGCGCAGCACGTAGTCGGGCATCCAGTCGGGCTGCAGCACGGTGAAAATGGTCGGCTCGGTGATGAGCGGCACGTTCGGCCGGCCCATGATCCGCAGGTTCACCGAATAGAGCGCGATCATCATCAGGATACTGGCGAGCAGGTCCATGATCTTCAGGCGCACGTTGAGCCAGCCGGTGATGAAGCCGGCCACCGCGCCCGCGACGATCGCGATGCCGGTCGAGCTGAACGGGTCGTAGCCGGCCGAGATCAGCGTCGCGGCGACGGCGCCGCCGAGCGGAAAGCTGCCGTCGACGGTGAGGTCGGGGAAGTTGAGGATGCGAAACGAGATCAGCACCCCGAGGGCGACGAGGCTGAAGATCAGGCCGATCTCCAGCGCGCCCAGAAACGAGAACAGAGACATGATGGGGAAATCCTGTTGCTTTCCGGCCGGACGTGTGCGGCCGGGCGAAGCGAACGGGCGGCCCCGGGTGGGAGCCGCCCGTCCGGCGGGGTCGTTCAGGCCCGGATCGGGCCCGCAAGCACGGCGGTCGGGCCGCGGCTTACTTGATGACCGTCTTCGCGTCCTTGAGCAGATCCGGCGACAGCGTCACGCCCTGCTTCGCGGCCGCGCCCGTGTTCGCGAACAACTCGAGGTTGCTGCTCGTTTCCGACGCGATCACGCCCGGCTTCTCGCCCTTCAGGATGCGCGCGACGACCTTGCCCGTCTGGCGGCCGAGGTCGCCGTAGTTGATGCCGAGCGCCGCGATGCCGCCGCGCTTCACGCTGTCGGTGTCGCCGGCGACGAGCGGGATCTTCGCTTCGTTCGCGACCTTCACGAGCGCTTCGTACGCGGACACGACGTTGTTGTCGGTGTTCGTGTAGATCACGTCGACCTTGCCGATCAGGCTCTTCGCGGCCGGGCCAATGTCGACGGTACGCGGCGCGGCCGCCTCCTTCAGCGTCATCCCCTGCTTCGCGAGGATCTCCTTGAGTTCCTTCACGACGACGACCGAGTTCGCCTCGCCCGGGTTGTAGACCATGCCGACCGTCTTCGCATTCGGCACGACGCGCTTGATCAGCGCGACCTGGCGATCGAGCGGCAGCTTGTCGGATACGCCCGTCACGTTGGTGCCCGACGGGCCCCAGCCCTTCACGAGCTGCGCGGCGACCGGATCGGTCACGCCCGAATAGACGACCGGCACGCTCTTCGTCGAGGCCACCACCGCCTGCGCGGCCGGCGTCGCGATCGCGACGATCACGTCGGGCTGGTCGCCGACGAACTTGCGCGCGATCTGTGCTGCCGTGCCCGTGTTGCCCTGCGCGCTCTGGTATTCCCACTTGAGCTTGTCGTCGCCGTAACCTTCCGCCTTCAGCTCGGCGCGCACGCCGTCGCGGATCGCATCGAGCGCCGGGTGATCGACGATCGACAGCACCTTGACGGTCTGGGCGTGCGCGGCACCGGCCAGCGCGAGTGCGGCGACGCCGGCCGTGATCGAACGGATCGCGAAAGAACGGATCGCGAAAGTCTTGAAACGCTTCATGGGTGTGTCTCCCCCGTATTGTGTCGGTTCTGGATGATGGATTCCCGCCGCCGTCAGGCGGGCGCCGCCAAGCGTACGACGCGCTGGCGAACGGCCCGCGCACGCTCTGGGAAAGCGTGCAGCGGCGAACGCACGAGGATACCATTTCCGCAGACCACCGCCTGACTCCGCGCTTTCGCCGCATGCCCCGGATCGCCGCGCCCGTCGAAGCCCGCGAACGCGCGCGAAGCCCGGCCGGCGGCGGTTCCGGCCGGCCTCGGCGCAACGCGTCAGCCGCGCTCGCGGCTTTACGTTATGCTGTCGGCCGACCCAGTCCACGCCATCGGAGGGCACATGAAACGGGGGATCCGAGTCATCGCATTCGCGGCCGTCGCGCTGGCGCTGCCGGGTGTGGCATTCGCACTGACCGACGGCAGTGCGCAATACGACGACTGCATGCTCAATGCGCTGCGCGAAAGCCGCAACGGCGCGGCCGCGCAACTGATCCAGCGCTCATGCGACGCGCTGTATCGCAACAATGCGATGCTGCTGCCGCGCGAGCGGCGCTTTCACGAGTGCGTCGTGCAGTCGCTGCCGGGCGTGCGCGACAACTATGCGATCCAGCAGATCATGTCGATCTGCTCGCGGCGCGGCGAGATGTGAGCCGGCGTTGAACGCGCCACACAGTGCGGCCGTCGTCGATCGGCCGCGCCAATGAAAAAGGGCCTGCGCGATGCAGGCCCTTTTCGTTCAGCGGTCAGGCGGGTGGGCGGCGTTCAGAACGACGCGACCATCGAGCCCTTGAACTGCTTCTTGATGAATTCCCGCACTTCCGGCGACTGGTATGCCTTGACCAGCTTCTTCACCCACGGCTGGTCCTTGTCCTTCGCGCGCACGGCGATCAGGTTCGCATACGGGCTCGTCAGCGATTCGAGCGCGATCGCGTCCTTGGTCGGCTGCAGGTTCGCGGCGAGCGCGTAGTTCGTGTTGACCACGGCTGCGTCGACGTCCGACAGCACGCGCGGCAGTTGCGCGGCGTCGAGTTCGGAGATCTTCAGCTTCTTCGGGTTGTCGGCGATGTCGAGCACCGTCGCGTTGTTGCCGCCCGTGCCGGCGCCCGCCTTCAGCTTGATCAGGCCTTGCGTCTGCAGCAGCAGCAGCGCGCGGTTCTCGTTCGACGGATCGTTCGGCACCGCGACCTTCGCGCCTTGCGGCAGGTCCTTCAGCGCCTTGAACTTCTTCGAGTACACGCCCATCGGCGAGATGTAGGTCAGGCCCGCGCTGACCAGCTTGTAGCCGCGCTGCTTCACCTGGCTGTCGAGGTAGGGCTGGTGCTGGAAGCTGTTCGCGTCGAGGTCGCCCGAGTCGAGCGCCGCGTTCGGCTGCACGTAGTCGTTGAACTCGATGACCTTCACGTTCAGGCCTTCCTTCTCCTTCGCGACCTTCTGCACGAGCTGCCACACTTCCGAATCCGGGCCGGCGACCGTGCCGACCTTGATCACCTTGTCTTCGGCGTGCGCGCCTGCCGACAGCGTCAGTGCTGCACCGGTGGCCAGCACGGAAAATACCTTCAGGAGACTGCGACGCTTCATCTGTTTCTCGCTTTCTTGCTTACTGGATGACTGAAAAATGGGGCGCGATACGGGTATGCCCCGACTCGCAGGAAGGGGCAAATGGTGTCACAGGATCGGCGGGAAGTGAAATACATCCCGCTCATATGGGTATGCACCGCAGCGGTGCTGGCGGGGGTAGCGCGACTCGGCCGTTAGTTGCGTTCATGCGAGTCGCGCGTCAGCCGACGTGCGTCACGCCACCGCTGCCCGATCCGCCGCCTTCGTCTCGAATACCGGCTCCCCCACCTGCCCGCCGACCCGGAACGCGCCGACCGCATCGCGCAGCCGCGCGGCCTGTTCCTGCAGCGACGCGGCGGCCGCAGCGGCCTCCTCGACGAGCGCCGCGTTCTGCTGCGTCACCTGGTCCATCTGCGTGACCGCGCGCCCGACCTGCGTGATGCCGCTCGCCTGCTCCTCGGATGCCGCCGCAATCTCGCCCATGATGTCGGTCACGCGTGCGACGGCCTGCAGGATCTCGCCCATCGTCGTGCCGGCCTGGCCGACCAGCGTCGACCCATTGCGTACGCGCTCGACCGAGTCGACGATCAGCTCGCGGATCTCCTTCGACGCCGTCGCGCTGCGCTGCGCGAGCGAACGCACTTCGCCCGCCACCACCGCGAAGCCGCGGCCCTGCTCGCCGGCGCGCGCAGCTTCGACCGCCGCGTTCAGCGCGAGGATGTTGGTCTGGAACGCGATGCCCTCGATCACGCCGATGATGTCGGCGATCTTGCGCGAGCTGTCGTCGATCTCGCCCATCGTGCCGATCACGCGGTTCACGACGTCGCTCCCGGTGCGCGCGATCTCCGATGCGCTGTTCGCGAGCCCGCTCGCCTGCCGCGCGTTGTCGGCGTTCTGCTTCACGGTCGCGGTCAGCTGCTCCATGCTCGCGGCGGTTTCCTCCAGCGATGCGGCCTGCTCCTCGGTGCGCTGCGACAGGTCGTCGTTGCCCGCCGAGATCTGGCGGCTCGCCGACGCGATCGATCCGGCCGACTGGCGAATCCCGCCGATCGTCGCCTGCAGCCGTGCCTGCATGTCGTGCATCGCGGCCATCATGCTCGTGCGGTCGCCCGCCCGCACGGGCACCGGCTGCGTCAGGTCGCCCTGCGCGATGCGCGTCGCGAGCGCGGCCGCTTCGTCAGGCTCGCCGCCGAGGCTGCTGCGCACGTTGCGGATGATCACCAGCATCGCCACGCTGATCACGAAGCCGATCACGAACACGACCGCGAGGTGGCCGAGCAGCGTCCGGTAGTAGAGGGTGTCGATGTCCTTCAGGAAGACACCGCTCGAGATGTTCCAGTCCCACGGCGTGAAGCGCGTGACGTAGCTGATCTTCGGCACGGCGGTCTCGCTGTGCGGCAGGCGCCCGCGATACTCGGCGAAGCCGCTGCCGGTTTCCTTCGCCGCGTTCAGGATCGTGACGAACAGCGGCTTGCCGTCCGGATCGAGATAGTCGCCGACCTGCGTGCCGACCAGCTTCGGCAGCGTCGGATGCATCAGCACGACCAGCTTCGAATCCATCACGAACACGTAGCCCGAATCGCCGTAGCGCATCGCGGCCAGGCTCGCGAGTGCGTCGCGCTTCGCGTCGGCCTCGGGCAGCGTGCCGCTCTGCGCGAGTGCGTGATACGCCTTCACGATGCCGGCCGCCGAATCGACGAAATTCGCGATGCCTGCCTTGCGTTCGGCAAGCATCGTCGCGCGCGTCTCGTACGCGCTCCATGCGCCGACGCCCAGGAGACCGATCCATACCAGCGCAAGCGCGAGCCACAGCTTGCGGTTCAAACTCATTCTGCTCATCTGCGTGCCTCTGTCGATGTCGATGCGCACGCTGCGCGCGAACGGCCTGCCGCACGCAAACGCTTGCCCATTCATTTACGGCACCGAGGCTTACAACTTGAATACGGCCGGCGCCGCGAACCCGCGATCGACATCCCGCCCGCGCACCGCGACCGCCGGCGCGACAGTCCGCATCCGCTGTGCTAAAAAGACCGGCTAGCCGGCACACGAAGAGCCGGCGCCATTCCGAGGGCCACCCATGTACGTCATCGACATCCACTACACCGCATCGCTCGAGCGCATCGACGACGCGCTCGAACGCCATCGCGCATTCCTGCAGCCGCAGTTCGACAAGGGCATCTTCATCGCAGCGGGGCCGAAGGTGCCGCGCGAAGGTGGCGTGATCCTCGCGGCCCGCATCGATCGCGACGAGCTGGACGCGATCCTGAAGACCGATCCGTTCGTCATCGAGGGGCTCGCCACGTATCGCGTGACGGAATTCCGGATCACGCGTGCCGCATCCGGCTTCAACGTGCCCGCGCTGCCGTAACGCGACATCCACGCGATACGCGCGCAGGCCGCTACGCCGCCCGGCGGGCGGCGCATGCAAACAACGAAGAGGGAGGGAAAACGTGACGGCGCGAGACGGCCGTCACGTGATCGCCGGGCCGGGCGCCCGGCGGCTACCGGTCAGTCGACCAGCAGCTTCAGGTCGTGGACCCACGGGCCGGGGCCCTGGCCGTCGCGCACGAACAGGCGCAGCTTGCCGTCGCGGTCGAACACGTAGCTCGCGGCCGTGTGATCCATCGTGTAGCTGCCGGGCGTCTTGCCGGGCACCTTCGCGTAGTACACACGGAAATCCTTCGTGACCTTCTTCAGTGCCGCTTCGTCGGCCGGCCGCAGGCCGATGAACGACGGATCGAACGCGGGCACGTACTGGCCGAGCAGCGCCGGCGTGTCACGCTCCGGGTCGACGGTGACGAACAGCACCTGCACGCGCTTCGCGGCATCGGGCCCGAGCTGCTTCAGCGCTTCGGACAGCTCGGCCATCGTCGTCGGGCACACGTCCGGGCAGTGCGTATAGCCGAAGAACATCACGACCGCACGGCCCTTGAAGTCGGCGAGCGTGCGCACCTTGCCGGCCGTATCGGGCAGCGAGAAGTCGCTGCCGAACTGCGTGTTGCCGGTGATGTCGAGATTCTGGAATTTCGGCGCGTTGTCGCATCCGGCGAGCAGCAGCGCTGCCGTGAATGCGCACGCGAGCATCCAGCCTTGGCGCGCGCGGCGCCCGAAACGTGATGGGAGCATTGCGTTCAAACCGTGCGGTTACACGCCGAGCAGCGGGCGTGCATAGTGATCGACGAGCAGCGCGGCGAACAGCAGCGACAGGTAGACGATCGAGTAGCGGAAGGCCTTGCGGGCGAGTTCGTCCGAGTAGTCGCGGTGGATCTTCCACGCATACGCGAGGAACACCGCGCCGAGCAGCACCGCGCTCGTCAGGTAGACGGCTCCGCTCATCCCGGAGATGAACGGCATCAGCGTGACCGCGAACAGGATCACCGTGTACAGCAGGATGTGCAGCCGCGTGAATTTCTCGCCATGCGTGACCGGCAGCATCGGCAGCCCCGCGTTCTCGTAATCCTTGCGGCGATACAGCGCGAGCACCCAGAAATGCGGCGGCGTCCACACGAAGATGATCAGCACGAGGATCCACGCGTCGCCCGGCACCGCGCCGGTGACCGCGGCCCAGCCGAGCGCCGGCGGCATCGCGCCCGACGCGCCGCCGATCACGATGTTCTGCGGCGTCATCGGCTTGAGCAGCAGCGTGTAGATCACGGCGTAGCCGACGAACGTGGCGATCGTCAGCCACATCGTCAGCGGGTTCGTGAACGTATAGAGCGTCCATGCGCCGACGCTGCCGAGCACGGCCGAGAAGAGCAGGATCTGCGGGGTCGTGATCTCGCCGCGCGCGGACGGGCGCCACGCGGTGCGGCGCATCATCGCGTCGATCTTCTGTTCGACGAGGCAGTTGATCGCGAACGCGGCGCCGGCCAGCAGCCAGATGCCGACCGTACCGCCGATCAGCACGTGCCACGGCACCATGCCCGGCGTCGCGAGGAACATGCCGATCACCGCGCAGAACACCGCGAGCTGCGTGACACGCGGCTTCGTCAGCGCCATGTATTGCGAAAACCGGCTACCGGGCGATTGGGAGAGGGTGCTTTGCATGGGGGCGGTCACGCCGGGGCGGCGTCGCGCACAGGCTGCGCGACACGGCCGGGGCGGCTTGAAAGGATGCGAAAGTTTAACATGACGACGAGCAGCAGCAGGATCGCGGCCCCGCCGTTGTGCGCGACGGCGACCGGCAGCGGCCACTGCAGCACGATGTTGGTCAGGCCCGTCACGAACTGCAGCAGGACGACCAGCAGCACGCCGTTCGCGGGCCGCCGCAGCGATTCGAAGCGGCGCATCTTCAGCGCGAACGCAACCAGGTACGCGACCACCACGAACGCGAACGTGCGGTGCGTCCAGTGGATCGCGACCAGCGCGTCCTGCGTGATCGCCTCGCCGTCCTTCGTCATCCCGAGCGCGCGCCACAGGTGGAAGCCGTGCTGGAAGTCCATCGGCGGGATCCACTGGCCGTTGCAGGTCGGGAAGTCGGTGCACGCGAGCACCGCGTAGTTGGTGCTCACCCAGCCGCCAAGCGCGATCTGCACGACCAGCAGCACGAGCGCCGCGAGCGCGGCCGCGCGATAGCGGCCGGCTTCGGGGTCATGCGACGGCAGCGGCGTCTGCCGCGCCGCGAGCCAGCCGAGCGTGCCGAGCAGCGTGAGGCCGAGCAGCAGGTGGATCGTGACGATCACCGGCTGCAGCTTCATCGTGACCGTCCACGCGCCGAACGCGCCCTGCACGAGGATCAGCAGCAGCAGGCTCGTCGGCCACCACGGCGACACGTGCAGCGGGCGGCGGCGCAGCCGCGCGGACCACGCGATCACGACCTGCGCGATGATCAGCACGCCGATCGCCATCGCGAAATAGCGGTGGATCATCTCGATCCACGCCTTCGACATGCTGACGGGGCCCGTCGGCATCGCCTGGTGCGCGGCCGTGATCGCGGCGTGCGCGATGAACGGCGACGACGTGCCGTAGCAGCCGGGCCAGTCCGGGCAGCCGAGCCCCGAATCGGTCAGCCGCGTGAAGCCGCCGAACATCACCAGGTCGAGCGTCAGGAAGGTGGTGATCCACACCAGCTTGCGAAACTTGTTGTCGTCGGCCTTCACCCACACGTACGACAGCGGCAGCAGCGCGATGCAGAAGCCGATCAGGCCGAGTTGCAGTAGATACGCCATCGGTTCAATGCCTCTCGTCTTGCCTTAGCCGATGCTCGACCACTTCAGCAGCTTCGTCACGTCCGACTTGATCTTGCTGGGGTTCGGATCCTTCGGGAAGCGCATCATCAGGTTGCCGTTCGGGTCGACCATGTAGATGTGGTCGCTATCCTTCGTGCCCGCGTCGGCCGGCAGCCACGCGGCCACCGCGGCCGGGTCGGCGACGAGACGGCGCGTGTCCGGGTACGCATCCAGCACATTCTGCGGCGTCGCGCCCGCGTCGCTGCGCAGCCACACCATCGTGAGCCGGTGCCGCTCGCCCGCCTGCGTGACGCGGATCTGGCGCATGAAATAGAGCTTCTTCGCGCAGGCCTCGTCGCACGCACTGCTGTCGGTCATCACGAACAGCCACACGCCGCGCAGCGACGACAGCGGCACGGTCTTGCCGGTTTCGTCGGTCACCTGCAGATCCGCGGGGATCGGACGCTGCGGCTCGATCAGCGTGCCGTAGTTGGTCGAGCCGCCCTTCGGCTTGATCACGTAATAGGTGAAGTACGACGCGATCATCGGTGCGGCGCACACGAGACCCAGCAGCACGAGCATCCAGCGGCCGCGCTTGCGGGCCGCCGGCGACATCGGCGCAGCGGCCGAACCCTGACGGGGAGATTGCATGGACAAATCAGACCTCTCGAAACAAACCCGCGGCGCCGGCGCCGCGTCCTGGCATGGCGCTCACGCGCCGGCCGACTTCTTCGCCGCACGCCGCGCGGCGTACAGGCCGAAGCCGAGCGCGGCCGCCGCCATCGCCCACCACTGAAACATGTAACCGTAATTGCGCTCGACGCCGGTCGTCGCCGCCGGCCAGTCGCGCACGAGCTTGTCGCCGTCGTCGCTCGTCTGCTGGATCACGAACGGCTGCAGCGGCAGCCCTGTTTCCTTCGCATACGCGGCGACGTCCAGGTTCTGCCGGATCTTCTGGTGCGCAGCCGACCCGCCTTCGCCGAGCTCGAATGCCCGCGACGCGTCGGCGCGCGCGATGCCCACGATCTCGACGTCGCCCGCGGGCGTCGCGAACGGCTCGATCGCCGTGCGATCGGCGATATTGCGCGGCAGCCAGCCGCGATTCACGAGCACGACGCCGCCGCCCGTGAGTTTAAACGGCATCACGACGTAAAAACCCGGCTGGTCGTTATACGGCCGATTGTCGAGGAACACGGCCTGCTCGGGCATGAAACGGCCTTTTGCCCGCACGCGATGAAACTCGATCGACGCGAGCGGGACCGGCTGCGCGCCGATATCGACGGGCACCGCCTGCTCGTAGCGCGCGATGCTCGCCTGCAGCGCTTCCTTCTGGTGCGCGCGGTCGCGCTGCCAGAAACCGAGACGGATCGTGACCGCGACGACGACGAGGATCAGCAGCGCGGGCAGCCAGCGTATCTTCATCATGCGGCCCGCCCGGCACCTGCTGACAACCGAAGTGCGATAATTATCCTCTTCCTTTCGAATTGCCGTCGTCCGGTTCGTGTCAGGCACATACTCGTTCCCATCGCCTTCGTCCTCATCATTGCCAGCATGGGCTCGGCGCTCTACTTCATGATGCACGACCGCGGCCACACGAAACGCATGGTCTGGTCGCTCGCCACCCGCGTCGGGCTGTCGGTGTCGCTGTTCCTGCTCATCCTGATCGCGAACTGGATGGGCTGGATCCATTCGACCGGCCTGCCGATCGGGCGTTGATCGAATTGCCGCCGCGGCCGCTGTGACATTTCGCCGCACAGCCGCGGCACCAAGCAAAAGCGCCGCCTGACTGAGTCGCGGCGGCGCCCGGGTGGTGAAGGCCGGCAGTCACGCTGCCCGGCCGACCCAATGAAAACGGCCCGCGCATTGCTGCGCGGGCCGTTGTTCCATTTACAGCCAGTAGACGACGACGTACAGGCCGAGCCAGACGACGTCGACGAAGTGCCAGTACCACGCGGCGCCTTCGAATGCGAAGTGGTGATCGGGCTTGAAGTGGCCGCGGATCATCCGCACCAGCACCACCGCCAGCATCGTGCCGCCGAGGAACACGTGGAAGCCGTGGAAGCCCGTCAGCAGGAAGAACGTCGAACCGTACACGCCCGAGTTCAGCGTCAGGTTCAGTTCGTTGTACGCGTGGTAGTACTCGAAGCCCTGCAGGAACAGGAAGCAGATACCGAGCGCGAGCGTCGCGGCCAGCCAGGCGATCGCCTTCTTGCGGTAGTCGTCACGCAGCGCGTGGTGCGAGATCGTCAGCGTCACGCCCGACGACAGCAGGAATGCGGTGTTCAGCGTCGGGATCGGCCACGGGCCCATCGTCTTGAAGTGACCGGCGAGCGCGGCGGGGCCTTCGTTCGGCCACACGGCGGAGAAATCCGGCCAGATCAGCTTGTAGTCGAGGCTGCCGAGCTGGTGCAGCGCGATTTCACGTGCATAGAACAGCGCGCCGAAGAATGCGCCGAAGAACATGACTTCCGAGAAGATGAACCAGCTCATGCTCCAGCGGTACGACTTGTCGACGTTCTTGCCGTAATGACCGCCTTCCGATTCGGCGATCGCGTCACCGAACCAGTGATACAGCGTGAAGAGCAACCAAAGCAGGCCGAGCAGCGCCGTAAACGGCGCCCAGTCGTGACCGTTGATCCACAGCGCTGTCGATCCGAGCATGACCAGCAGGCCGATGGCCGCGCTGATCGGATGCTGCGACGGATGCGGCACGAAATAGTACGGGGTCTGGTTTTGACCGCTCATGCTTGATTCTCCACTTCAGTCCAATTTGTGTACCGGAAACCGCTCCGGCTTTATTTCTTGCGCGGCGTGACCACCACCGCTCCTTCCTGCACGCGGCGCCGTGGCGCCGCGCACTGCATTCTTATTTCGTGGCCGCGGGCTTCAGCCCACGACGGCACGCACGATCAGGATCAGCACGCCGATGAACACACCGGCCGCCAGCAACGCGACGATCAGCACGTGCAGCGGATTCAGCTGCGTCGCGTCGGCCTCCAGGTCGCGCCGCTTGCGCACCCCGAAGAACGACCACAGCACGGCTTTCAGCGCCTGGCCGAACGACCCGTCCCGCTTGCCCTCCGTCATCGCCCCGCCTCCGTCGTCATGCGTCCGGCTTCGCCGCGCCCTGCGCCGCGGTCTTGCCCGGCGCGGGCGCCGGCGTGGCCGGCGTATTCAGCTCGAAGAACGTGTACGACAGCGTGATCGTCTTCACGTCCTTCGGCAGTTTCGGATCGATCACGAACACCACCGGCATCTTGCGCGATTCGTTCGCGGCCAGCGTCTGCTGCGTAAAGCAAAAGCACTCGATCTTCTTGAAGAACTCCGTCGCCTGCTTCGGCGCGTAGCTCGGAATCGCCTGGGCAACGACCGGCCGGCCCTGCCCGTTCGTCACGTCGTACACGATCGTCGTCAGCTCGCCCGGATGCACGTCGAGGCTGTTGTGCTCCGGCTTGAAACCGAGCGGGCCGCGCGCATTCGCATCGAACTCGACCGACACCGTGCGGCTGGTATCGACCTGCGAATTCTTCACCTCGCGCTCGCTGACATCGCGCTGCACCAGGTTGTTGATGCCGGTGATCTGGCAGATCGCCCGATACATCGGGATCAGCGCGAAGCCGAAACCGAACATCAGCCCGGCCACGACGAAGAGCTTCACCAGCATCGAACGATTGAACGCCCGATCGACGGCGCCCTCTTCCGGCTTCGACATACGACAACTTCCTCGCTACTGCGTCTGTTGCTGCATCAGTGAGTGGACAGCCACCACTGCTTGATCACGACACCCATAAAAAAGACGGCGGCGATGACGAGCAGGGTGAGGCCGAGCCGCTTGTTGCCCGCGCGGATCTGCTCGGGCGTTCGTCTTTGTTGTGGATTCCGGTTCATCTGCAACTTCGGTTCGACGCCCGCCGCGCCTGCCTGCGCGGCAGGCAGCGGCGGAACGCACTGTGAAACTTACTCGACGTGCGGCGGTTGCTCGAATGTGTGGAAGGGAGCCGGGCTCGGCACCGTCCACTCGAGGCCTTCCGCGCCATCCCACGGCTTGTCCGACGCCTTTTCCAGCTCGCCGCCGCCACGGTAGGCCGGCAGCGCGACCGCGAACAGGAAGTACACCTGCGCGAGGCCGAAGCCGAATGCGCCGATCGTCGCCACCTGGTTGAAGTCCGTGAACTGCGCCGGGTAGTCCGCGTAGCGACGCGGCATGCCTGCGAGACCGACGAAGTGCATCGGGAAGAACGTCAGGTTGAAGAAGATCATCGACGCCCAGAAGTGGATCTTGCCGCGCGTCTCGTTGTACATCCAGCCCGTCCACTTCGGCGCCCAGTAGTACCAGCCCGAGAACAGCGCGAACAATGAGCCGGCCACCAGCACGTAGTGGAAGTGCGCCACCACGAAGTAGGTCCCGTGATACTGGATGTCGAGCGGCGCCATCGCGAGCATCAGGCCCGTGAGACCACCGAACGTGAACACGAACAGGAAGCCGATCGCGAACAGCATCGGGGTTTCGAACGTCATCGAGCCGCGCCACATCGTCGCGAGCCAGTTGAACACCTTCACGCCCGTCGGCACCGCGATCAGCATCGTCGCGTACATGAAGAACAGCTGGCCGGTGACCGGCATGCCCGTTGCGAACATGTGGTGCGCCCAGACCATGAACGACAGGATCGCGATCGAAGCGGTCGCGTACACCATCGAGCTATAGCCGAACAGCGTCTTGCGTGCGAACGCCGGGATCACCTGCGACACGATCCCGAACGCCGGCAGAATCATGATGTACACCTCGGGGTGGCCGAAGAACCAGAAGATGTGCTGGTACATCACCGGGTCGCCGCCGCCTGCCGCGTTGAAGAACGACGTGCCGAAGTGGCGGTCGAACAGCACCATCGTGATCGCGCCCGCCAGAACCGGCATCACGGCGATCAGCAGGTACGCCGTGATCAGCCACGTCCAGGCGAACATCGGCATCTTCATCAGCGTCATGCCCGGTGCGCGCATGTTCAGGATCGTCACGACGATGTTGATCCCGCCCATGATCGACGATGCGCCCATGATGTGGACCGCGAAGATCGCGAAGTCCATGCCCGGGCCCATCTGCGTCGACAGCGGTGCGTAGAGCGTCCAGCCGGCGGCCGTCGCGCCACCCGGTGCGAAGAACGAACCGACCAGCAGCACGGCCGCGACTGGCAGCAGCCAGAAGCTGAAGTTGTTCATCCGCGCGAACGCCATGTCGGACGCGCCGATCTGCAGCGGAATCATCCAGTTCGCGAAGCCGACGAACGCCGGCATGATCGCGCCGAACACCATGATCAGGCCATGCATCGTCGTGAGTTCGTTGAAGAACTCCGGACGCATGATCTGCAGGCCCGGTTCGAACAGCTCGGCCCGGATGGCGAGCGCCATCACGCCGCCCGACAGGAACATGATGAACGAGAACAACAGGTACAGCGTACCGATGTCCTTGTGGTTGGTGGCGAACAGCCAGCGCCGCCAGCCGTGCGGCATTTCGTGCGCGTGGTCGTCGTGCGCGTGGTCCGCGGCTACGTCGTGCCCGATGCTAGACATGAGAATCTCCTAATGCGAATACGTCGACTAACTCAGCGACACGTCAAGCCGCCGGGCCGATCTCGACACGCCGGGCTTCCTTCGCGTCAGCCCCGCCCGTGATCGTTTCCGGCTTTTTGAGAATAATGTGGTCTTCCGCCACGCCTGCTGCCTTCAGCGCGTCGCGCACGGCTTGTGCGCGATGCTTCGCCAGTTCGGCGTTCGCGTCGGCCGAGCCCGTCTTGTCGGTAAAGCCCGACAGCGCGAGCTTCGCGTCCGGATGTGCCTTCGCATAGTCGGCCGCGGCGGCGATCGCCGCCTTCGCGTCGGCCGGCAGCACGCTCTTGCCCGTCTCGAAGTAGATCGTCGACAGTGCGGCCGATGCCGCTGCCGCCGGCTGCTCCGCGCCCGACGCAGCCTGCGCCGGTGCCGAAGCGGCTTCCGCCGGCGCCGCTGCCGCTGCGCCCGCCGCGTCTTCCGGCATCTTGCCGTTACGCGCGTCGGCCACTTGCTTCGGCTGCAGCAGGTCGTTCTTGTGGTTGCCCCACGAATTGCGTTCGTACGTGACGACCGACGCGATGTCGAGATCCGACAGCGACGCCCACGACGGCATCGCGCCCTTGCCATGCAGCACGCGCTCGACGTGGCCGGCGATCGGACCGTTCACGATCGGGCTGCCGTCCATGGCCGGGAAGGCGCCGAGGCCCTTGCCGCTCACCTGGTGGCAGGCCGCGCAGTTCGCCTTGTAGACTTCCTCGCCGTGCGCGACGAGTTCGGCCATCGTGTAGACCTTGTTCGGATCGACTGCGGCGCTGGCCAGCTTGGCCTTCTGCGCGGTGACCCACTTCGCGTAGTCGTCATCCGACAGGACCTCGACGACGACCGGCATGTACGCGTGCTCCTTGCCGCACAGCTCGGTACAGAAACCGCGGAACGTACCGACCTTGTCGGCCTTGAACCACGTGTCGCGCACGAAGCCGGGGATCGCATCCTGCTTCACGCCGAACGCGGGCACGTACCACGAGTGGACGACGTCGTTCGCGGTCGTGATGATGCGGATCTTCTTGTTGACCGGCACGACGAGCGGGTTGTCGACTTCCTGCAGATAGGTGTCGGTGATCGGCTTCTTGCCCATCACTTCGTCACGCGGGGTGCTGAGCGTCGACAGGAAGCCGATGCCCTCGCCCGGACCCTTCACGTAGTCGTAGCCCCACTTCCACTGGTAGCCGGTGACCTTGATCGTGAGATCGGCGTTCGTCGTGTCCTTCATCGCGACGACGGCCTTCGTCGCCGGCAGCGCCATCAGCACGACGATGACGAACGGCACGATCGTCCAGATGATCTCGACGGTCGTGCTTTCATGGAAATTGGCGGCCTTGTGGCCCTTGGATTTGCGGTGCGCGAAGATCGAATAGAACATCACGCCGAACACGCCGACGAAGATCACCGTACACAGGATGAGCATCATCGTGTGGAGATCGTAGAGCTCCTCGGCGATCTTCGTGACAGGCGGCTGAAAGTTGATCTCGTTGACACGGGGGCCGCCCGGGCTATCACCGACCGCCAGGGCGGCACCGGCAAAGAGCAATCCGCTGCATGCCAGCACGCCCGCGAGGGCTCGCTTGATTGTTTTCATAGCATCCTTACCCAAAATTTCCATTCAAACCCTCCCCCGTCGCAAGCTACCGGCCCTATCCGCCGGTGCCCGCGCCTCGTCAGCCGCAGCGCCTGAGCGACGCGCGCAGTTCGTCGGCGAACTGCGCCCGCTTGTACTGCGCGAGATGCTGCCCGATTACGACGGTCTGCCCGCGCGATACCAGCCGAATCGGATCGCGTGGCGTCGCACCCGGCTCGACCCGCACCCAGCGCGGGTTGAATTCGATCTGCGTGAGCCGCTCCGCATCCATCCGCTCGATCACGAGCCGGTGCGGATACAGCCTGATGCGCTCGTAATCGACCGCATGGCGAGCATAGATCGCAAATGCGACACCCACAGCCAGCAATTCGATTCCGGTGAAGGGCATGACGAGCCAAGCCCCCCGCCACATCAGCAATGTCGCGATCACCAGCGAGAAGCTCGCGAGCGACGCATAAAACAGCACGAACTGGCGCGGCGACGCCGAACAGTTGCGTTTCATGAGCCAGTCCTCGAGGACCGGCTCGCCGTTCGTCGTCTCCGCCAAAACCCTCGCTGCTTCCATCGCCGCCTCACGCGAATGGCATGCGATGCATGCCTGCATCGGACTCGTCGCCCCGTATTGCGGGGACCCCGGGACGACAAGCTGACGCATTATAGGCGGGTTCAATGGCATCCACAAGCAAGCGACTATCGGCCCGCGAGCCAAGCGCGACAAGCTTTCCGGCCATTTCAGGCGCCATTTCGACCCCGCTTTGCGCCGCTAATTTCAGACATAACAAAACCCCTCTTTACCGCTTTACCGATTCTTCGGACGCCCCTTTCCGATGTCCTCGATGCGCACGATCCCGTGCCCTTCGGCTGTCGTGCGCGGCACGGCCTTCCATGCATGGCCGTAAATCACTTCGAACGTCAGCGGAATCGTGCCGTCCGCGCGCCGGCGGGCCTCGAGCGCGTCGCCGAGCGCCGCGCGAAAGCGCCGCGTCGCGCGTTGCGGCGCCTCGCGGTCGAACGGATAGGCGCCCCAGCGGCGCACGTCGGCCAGCAGGGAGTCGGGGGTTTTGTAGGTGACGGTCAGCACTTCCTGATCCATCACGGGAATCTCGAAGCCGCTCTCGACGAGCATGTCGCCGAGGTCGTGCATGTCGACGAAATCGATCACGCGCGCGGCGGGCGGCGCCATGCCGAGCGCCGCTTCGGCGTCCGCGCAGGCCGCGCGCAGTTCGCGCAGCGTATCGGGGCCGAGCGTGCTGAACATCAGCAGCCCGTTCACGCGCAGCACGCGCTGCCATTCGGGTAGCACCGCGTCCGGGCGCGAATGCCAGTGGAGGGCGAGATTCGACCAGATCAGGTCGAACGCGCCGCCGGGGAACGGCAGCGCGGCGAAATCGGCCTGCGCGACGCGCGGGCCGCGCGGGCCCAGCGCGCGGCCGAGCGAGGCCGGCAGCCAGCGGCGCCAGCTCGTCTGCTCGACTTCGCGCTGCCCTGCTCGCGCGAGCATCGCGCCGGACAGGTCGACGCCGAATACCGGCGCCTCCGGAAAGCGCGCGCGCAGCGCCGGCAGGTCGTCGCCCGGGCCGCAGCCCGCGTCCAGCACGGCCGCGGGGCTCACCTTGATGTATTCGAGGCGCTCGTTCATGCGCTGCGCGATCTCGCGCGGCAGGAACGCGACCGCATCGAACGTGGCGGCACGGCGGTCGAAGATCCGCCGCAGGCGCCTTGCGTCATTGGCCGGACGGCCGGTTGAAGTCGAAGCTGGGGACATGTCGGGCACACTGGCGAAGAGCCCGAAGTATACTCGCTCGCCTCGCGGGCTTCATTGAGGCGGGGTGTCAGGAGTATTGCGATGATCCGCAGTTCCGCCCCGCGCACGATGCGCGTCGCTTTGTCGCAGGTTCGCGCGCTGGCAGCGCGCGTCGCCGCGGTCGCGCTGCCGAATCGCTGCGCACTGTGCGGCAATATGTCACACGCCGTGATTTGTGGCGCTTGCGACGCCGCGTACTGGAATGAAGCGCGGCTGCGCTGCGACGTCTGCGCGCTGCCGCTGGGCATCGGGCCATCGCGTTCGCCCCCGCTACGCGGCGCTCGCGCCGGCGCCGGCCGCGCGGCCGCATACCGGTGCGACGCGTGCCGCGCGGCGCCGCCGCCGTTCGATGCGACGCTCGCGCTGGCGGATTACCGCGCGCCGCTCGACGGACTCGCGCGCGGCCTGAAGTTTCACCGGCAACTCGCGCTCGGCACCGAATTCGCGATGCGGCTCGCCCGGTTGATCGACGATACGCCCGGCGCCGGCGGCTTCGACCTGGTGGCGCCGGTGCCGCTGTCGCACCGGCGGCTCGTCGCGCGCGGCTACAACCAGGCGTGGGCCATCGCGCGCCCGCTTGCGCGGCGGCTCGGCGTGCGTGCGGATGCGGCGCTGCTCGCGCGGGTCGCCGATACCGCGCCGCAGTCGCGGCTCGACCGGCACGCACGGCGCGACAACATGACGGCGGCATTCGCGGTGGCGGGTGGCGTCGCCGGCCATCACGTCGCGCTCGTCGACGACGTGATGACGTCCGGCGCGACGCTCGCGGCCGCCGCACACGCGCTGAAGGCGGCAGGCGCCGCGCGCGTGACGAATCTGGTTGCGCTGCGCACCGCCAGGGATTAATTAGATAGAGAGGCCAGCCGCCCGAACACGGCGGCGGCCGCCACGAACCGGCCGGCCGGGAACGCGCACATGGCGCTGCCCCGGCCGGCCCAGCCAGACCGAAACATGTTCAACGTCGTCCTCGTCGCCCCCGAAATTCCGCCGAACACCGGCAACGTGATCCGCCTGTGCGCCAACACGGGCGCGCGCCTGCACCTGATCGAGCCGCTCGGCTTCCCGCTCGACGACGCGCGGATGCGTCGCGCGGGCCTCGACTATCACGAGTATGCGCAGATGCGCGTGCACCGCGACTGGGATGCGTTCGTCGCGGCGGAAACGCCCGATCCCGCGCGGATGTTCGCGTTCACGACGCGCGGCTCGGGCCGCTTCCACGATCATGCGTTCCTGCCCGGCGACTGGTTCGTGTTCGGCTCGGAAACGCGCGGCCTGCCCGCCGAGCTGCTCGAACGCTTCCCGAACGAACAGCGCGTGCGCCTGCCGATGCGGCCGGACAACCGCAGCCTGAACCTGTCGAACACGGTCGCGGTGGTCGTGTTCGAGGCGTGGCGCCAGGCCGGTTTCGAAGGCGGCGCATGACGCCTGCGCGGCGCATCCCGCACCGCGGGACGCGTCACGTCCGCGCGAGCCGCGCGCGATACAGGTCGTAGATGTCGGGAGAAAAGCACGCGAACACCACACGTGCGAGATTCGGCGCCTGCGGCAGCATTTCGGCAACGGTGCCGACCGCGATCTCGACGGCTTCCTCAGCCGGATAGCGATAGATGCCGCAACTGATCGCCGGGAACGCGATCGACGTCGCCGCGACCTCCTCGGCCAGCTCGATCGCACGCCGGTAGCACGACGCGAGCAGGTCGGCCTCGCCGCGCCCGCCGCCGTGCCACACGGGCCCGACCGCATGGATCACGTAGCGCGCCGGCAGCCCGTGGCCGCGCGTGAGCTTGGCGTCGCCCGTTTCGCAGCCGCCGAGCGTGCGGCATTCGGCAAGCAGGCCGGGGCCGGCCGCGCGGTGGATCGCGCCGTCGACGCCGCCCCCGCCGAGCAGCGAGCCGTTCGCGGCGTTGACGATCACGTCGACATCGAGCGTCGTGATGTCGACGACCTGCGCATCGAGCGTGGTGGAATGGATCCGCAGCATGACAACCTCTCGGAACGCCGGAGATTGTTCAAGCGTAGCGCGCTTTGACACCGCGCGCCCGAAACGAACACGGCGCCGGGCCGCGTTACTCGGCGCGCGCGTCGCGCCGCAGCAGGCCGCTGACGGCGTCGCGCGGCGCGATGCCGTCGAACAGCACGCCGCACACGGCTTCGGTGATCGGCATTTCGATCGACTGCGCGCGCGCGATGGCCAGCACGGCCTGCGCGCAGCGCACGCCTTCGGCCACGTGGCCGAGCGCGCCGAGGATATCGCTCAGCGTGCGGCCGGCCGCCAGCTGCAGGCCGACCGTGCGGTTGCGCGACAGGTCGCCCGTGGCGGTGAGGATCAGGTCGCCGAGGCCCGTGAGGCCCGTGAAGGTTTCCGCCCGGCCGCCGAGCGCGACGCCGAGCCGCGACATTTCCGCGAGGCCGCGCGTAATCAGCGCGGCGCGTGCGTTCAGCCCGAGGCCGAGGCCGTCGGCGATGCCGGTCGCGATCGCGAGCACGTTCTTCACCGCGCCGCCGACCTCGACGCCGACCACATCGTCGCCCGTATAGATCCGCATCGCGCCGTGATGGAACGCGGCGAGCGTACGCTCGCGGCATTCGGCGGACGTGCTCGCCACCGTCAGCGCGACGGGCAGCGACTGCCCGACCTCGCGGGCGAAGCTCGGCCCGGACAGCACGCCGTTGCTGCGCTGTTCGGGCAGCTCGGCCGCGATCACCTGATGCGGCAGCAGATGCGTGTCGGCCTCGAAGCCCTTGCAGACCCAGACGACATGCGCGGGCACGCAGCCTGCGTCGCGCATCGCGTGACACAGCGTGCGCAGCCCGGCCACCGGCGCGGCGATCACGCACAGCGCGTCGTCCGCGGCGCCATGCGCGAGCGCGGCGCCGAGATCGGCGTCGTAGCGCAACGCGTCAGGCAGCGCGATGCCGTCCAGATAGCGGGAATTTTCGTGCCGGGCCTGCAGCCCGGCGATGAGCGCGGCGTCGCGCGCCCACAGAAGCGTATCGTGCCGCGCGGCCAGATGGCCCGCGAGCGCGGTGCCCCAGGCACCGGCGCCGAGAACGGCTACTTTCATACCCAGCACCGGTCCTCCGAGTGAAACGTCAGTTCAGCGTCGTGCCGTTCGGTGCGCCTGCTGCGGCACCGGCCTGCTGCTGAAGCTGCGCGAGGCGTTGTTCGTACAGCGCCTGGAAGTTGATTTCCGCCAGGTGGATCGGCGGGAAGCCCGCACGCGTGATCGCGTCGGCGATGTTCGAACGCAGGTACGGGAACAGGATCGTCGGGCAGGCGATGCCGACGAGCGGGTCGAGCTGTTCGTCCGGAATGTTGCGGATGTCGAAAATGCCGGCCTGCTTCGCTTCGATCAGGAACGCGACCTTGTCCTTCACCTTCGCGGTGACGGTGCCCGACACGACGACTTCGAACACGCTTTCCGCGAGGCGGTCGGCCTTGACGTCGACTTCGACTTCAACCGACGGCATGTCCTGCTCGAGGAAGATCGCCGGCGAATTCGGCTGCTCGAGCGACATATCCTTCAGGTAGACGCGCTGGATGTTGAAGAACGGTTGGTTTTCGACGTCGGACATGGTGTTTCCCTAAAAGTGGTGACGGGGCGGCCCGGCTTCTCGCCGGCCGCCACGGATGAATCCTGCGCGCCCAAGCCGCGGCGCGGCCGGCGGCCATTCTGCCCTAATCAGGCCGCTTGCAGAAGCGGAACGAGCCCGCCTTCGCGGTCAAGCTTCGACAGATCGTCGTAACCGCCGACGTGCGTGTCGCCGATATAGATCTGCGGCACCGTGCGGCGCCCCGTGCGCGTCATCATTTCGTCGCGGCGGGCCGGATCGCGGTCGATCAGCACCTTCTCGATCTGCTCGACACCGCGCAGCTTCAGCAGGCGCTCTGCCTGGATGCAATACGGACACACCTGCGTGCTGTACATCAAAACCTTGTTCACTTCGCCACTCCTTGTTTGACGACCGGCATCCCGGCCTGCTGCCAGGCGGCCACGCCGCCCTCGAGCACGTGCACCTCGGCGTAACCCGCCGCCTCGACCTCGCGCGCCGCCTTCTGCGACTGCTGGCCGTTCTGGCAGACGAGCAGCACCGGCGTGCTCTTGTTCTTCGCGACCTGCGCAATTTTCGCGCCGATCTCGCCCGCCGCGACCTGACGTGCCGACGGCAGGTGGCCGGCGGCGAAGTCGGACGCGGCGCGCAGGTCGATCACGACCGCGTTGCGGCGATTGATGAGCTGCGTCGCCTCCGCAGCCGACAGGCCGCCGCGGCCGCGGCGCAGCGCGGGCCAGGCCAGCAGGCCGCCGGATACCACCAGGATCGCGATAAGGGCCAGGTTGGTGTAATTGGTAAAGAACGTCACGGAATTCCGCCGGAAAAAGAGAAATCGGATGAGGACAATCCCGCCATTATAAAATAACCGTCTTGCGCGATGGCGGGCCCGGATCGGGTCCTGCGCGACGCGCCACAGCTTCCTTCACTACCGACCGCAAGATCCATGTACAAACTCGTTCTCATCCGCCACGGCGAATCGACGTGGAACAAGGAAAACCGCTTCACCGGCTGGGTCGACGTCGACCTGACCGAACAGGGTCGCAACGAGGCCTACCAGGCCGGCGAATTGCTCAAGGAGGCCGGCTACACGTTCGACATCGCGTACACGTCGGTGCTCAAGCGCGCGATCCGCACGCTGTGGCACGTGCAGGACAAGATGGACCTCATGTACCTGCCGGTCGTCCACTCGTGGCGCCTGAACGAGCGCCACTACGGCGCGCTGTCGGGCCTGAACAAGGCGGAAACGGCCGCGAAGTTCGGCGACGACCAGGTGCTCGTGTGGCGCCGCAGCTACGACACGCCGCCGCCCGCGCTCGAGCCGACCGACGAACGCGCGCCGTTCAACGACCCGCGCTACGCGAAGGTGCCGCGCGAGCAGCTGCCGCTCACCGAGTGCCTGAAGGACACGGTCGCGCGCGTGCTGCCGCTGTGGAACGAGTCGATCGCCCCGGCGGTGCGCGCCGGCAAGCAGGTGCTGATCGCCGCGCACGGCAACTCGCTGCGCGCGCTGATCAAGTACCTCGACGGCATCTCGGACAGCGACATCGTCGGCCTGAACATCCCGAACGGCGTGCCGCTCGTGTATGAACTCGACGAGAACCTGAAGCCGATCAAGCACTATTACCTCGGCGACCAGGACGCGATCGCGCAGGCGCAGGCCGCCGTCGCGAAGCAGGGCAAGGCGGGCTGACGCCCGTCGGCCGGGTGAGCCGGACGGGCCGCGTCCGGTGCGGCCCGCCCGGCCCCGTCCCTTGCCCTGCGCACCGCGCGAACCTTCGCGGCTCCGGCGCTGTCGAATCCGCTTTCGAACCCGCAGCGCGCCCGACGGTGCCCCGCCGGGCCGGCTCCGGGCCCTTTTCGACGCTTTTCGCGCCGTTCCACTGAGTTATCGGACGAACAGTTATACTTGTCCGCTACATCATCCCCGCTACCGCCACGCGCTTCCCGACCGCACCAGATCTCTATGCGAATGAAATTGAAGAACATCGGCCTGATTGCCGCGGGCCTCGCCACGGGCGTGTTCGCCACGCTGCAGGTTTCCGCATCGGCCGAGCAGACCGCCACGGCGCCGCTTCCCCTCGACCAGCTCCGCCTGTTCGCGGAAGTCTTCGGACAGATCAAGCGCGAGTACGTCGAACCGGTCGACGACAAGAAGCTGCTGACGGCCGCGATCAAGGGCATGGTGTCGAGCCTCGACCCGCACTCGTCGTTCCTCGACAAGACCGACTATGACGAGCTGCAGGAGCAGACGAAGGGCCGATTCGCGGGTCTCGGCATCGAGATCTCGCAGGAAGACGGCCTCGTCAAGGTCATCTCGCCGATCGAGGATACCCCCGCGTTCCGCGCCGGCATCCGTCCGGGCGACCTGATCACCCGCATCAACGACAAGCCGGTGCGCGGCATGACGCTCGACAAGGCCGTCAAGCAGATGCGCGGCGAGCCGGGCACCAAGGTCACGCTGACGATCTTCCGCAAGAGCGACGACCGCACGTTCCCGGTCACGGTCACGCGCGCGATCATCAAGGTCCAGAGCGTGAAGATGAAGATCCTCGATCCGGGCTATGCGTATGTCCGCATCACGAGCTTCCAGGAGCGCACGACGCCCGATCTCGCCCAGAAGCTGCAAGATATCGCACGCCAGCAGCCGAACCTGAAGGGCCTCGTCCTCGACCTGCGCAACAACGGCGGCGGCCTGCTGCAGAGCGCGGTCGGCGTGGCCGGCGCGTTCCTGCCGCCCGACTCCGTCGTCGTGTCGACCAACGGCCAGATCGCCGATTCGAAGCAGGTCTACCGCGATACGTATGACAACTACCGCCTGCCGTCCTTCGACGGCGATCCGCTGAAGAACCTGCCGCCGGTCTTCAAGACCGTGCCGATGATCGTGCTGACGAACGCCTATTCGGCGTCCGCGTCGGAAATCGTCGCCGGTGCGCTGCAGGATTCGAAACGTGCGCAGATCATGGGCAAGACGACGTTCGGCAAGGGTTCGGTGCAGACGGTCCGCCCGATGACGGCCGACACCGCGCTGCGCCTGACCACCGCGTACTACTACACGCCGAGCGGCCGTTCGATCCAGAACAAGGGCATCACGCCGGACGTGCCGGTCGATCAGTACGCCGACGGCGATCCGGACGACGTGCTCGTGACGCGCGAGGTCGACTACACGAACCACCTTGCGAACACGCAGGATCCGAACGAGAAGAAGGAACAGGAAGACCGCGAACAGCGCCGGATGGATCAGCTGCGCGTTCTTGAAGAGCAGAACGACAAGAAGACGCCGGAGCAGCGCCAGAAGGATCGCGATCGCAAGCCGATCGAGTTCGGCAGCGCCGACGACTTCATGATGCAGCAGGCGCTCAACAAGCTCGAAGGCAAGCCGGTCCAGGCATCGAAGTCGCTGCTCGCCGAGAGCACGACGAAGGGCCCGGCCGCCAAGGCTGCCACGGCTGCGAAGGCATCGGGCGCGAGCGCCGCGAAGCCGGCTTCCGCACCGAAGCCCGCGTCGGCGCCGAAGTAAGCGCCGGCCGGCATCCGACGGGCCATCGCGGGAAGACCGCGATGGCCCGTTTTTCATGCGCGCCTAAAATAACGACACAGACGCCGCCTCGCCACGACTCCCCATGAACGACGATCAACTCCTTCGCTACTCCCGTCACATCCTCGTCGACGAAATCGGCATCGAGGCGCAGCAGCGCTTTCTCGATGCGCATGCGATCGTCGTCGGCGCGGGTGGTCTCGGCTCGCCCGCCGCGATGTACCTCGCGGCATCGGGCGTCGGCACGATCACGCTCGTCGACGCCGATACCGTCGATCTCACGAACCTGCAGCGGCAGATCCTGCACGTGACGGCGTCGGTCGGCCGCCACAAGGTCGAATCGGGGCGCGACGCGCTTGCGCAGTTGAACCCCGAGGTGAAGGTGCACGCGGTCGCGGAGCGCGTCGACGACGCGTGGCTCGACGCGCACGTGCCGCACGCGACCGTCGTGCTCGACTGCACCGACAACTTCGCGACGCGGCATGCGATCAACCGCGCCTGCGTCGCGCACGGCGTACCGCTCGTATCGGGCGCCGCGCTGCGCTTCGACGGGCAGATCAGCACGTTCGATTTCCGCGACCCGGCCGCGCCCTGCTATGCGTGCGTGTTTCCGGAAGACCAGCCGTTCGAGGAAGTCGCGTGCGCGACGATGGGTGTGTTCGCGCCGACGGTCGGGATCATCGGCGCGATGCAGGCCGCCGAGGCGCTGCGCGTGATCGGCGAAATCGGCAAGACGCTCAACGGCCGGCTGATGATGCTCGATTCGCTGCGGATGGAATGGACGACGATGAAAATCGCGCGCCAGGCCGACTGCCCCGTGTGCGGGGGCCGGCACTGACGCGCGACGGGCATGCGCCGGGCGGCGCATGCGTGGTGACACTTCGCTAAGGTTTCAGCGGCAACGCGCGTGCGTCAGGCAGCCGCATCCGCACGCGGCTCCGCAACCGACAGACGCTGCAGCGCGGCCTGCACTTCCTCCGGCTCGAATGCGGCGAGCACGTCGGCCGTCGGCTTTTCGAGCGCCTTCAGGTGCGCACGCAGGATCTCCTGCTTCACGACGAGCAACTGGCTCGGATGCATCGAGAACTCGGTGAGCCCCATCCCCAGCAACAGGCGCGTGAGCGCCGGGTCACCGGCCATTTCCCCGCACACCGACACGGACACACCCGCGCGCTTCGCTTCGCGCAACGTATAGCTGATCAGGTGCAGCACGGCCGGATGCAACGGGTCGTACAGGTGTGCGACCGCGTTGTCCGCGCGGTCGATCGCGAGCGTGTACTGGATCAGGTCGTTCGTGCCGATCGACAGGAAATCGAACCGCTTCAGGAACAGCGGCAGCGCGATCGCCGCGGCCGGAATCTCGATCATCGCGCCGATGCGCACGTTCGGGTCGTATGCGAGCCCCGCGTCGTCGAGCTGGCGCTTCGCCTCGCGGATCAGGTCGAGCGTCTGGTCGATCTCCTGCGCGTGCGCGAGCATCGGGATCAGGATCTTCACCTGGCCGAACGCGGACGCGCGCAGGATCGCGCGCAACTGCGTGAGGAACATCTGCGGCTCGGACAGGCTCCAGCGGATCGCGCGCAGGCCGAGCGCGGGGTTCGGCGCCGTCTCGTAGCCTTCGTCGAGCGCCTCGAGCGGCTTGTCCGCGCCGACGTCGATCGTGCGGATCGTCACCGGCATGCCCTTCATCCACTCGACAGCCCGCTTGTACGCGGCGAACTGCTCCTCCTCTTCCGGCATCTCCTTCTGATGCATGAACAGGAACTCGGAACGGAACAGCCCGACGCCGACCGCGCCGGCCTCGACGGCCGCCTTCGCGTCGTCGGGCAGCTCGATGTTCGCGTACAGGTCGATCTTGGTGCCGCACAACGTTTGCGTCGGCGAGAACTTCAGACGCTGCAGCTTGCGTTGCTCCAGCAGCTTCTCGGACTGCCGGTACGAATACTCCTCGAGGACGATCGGCGCGGGATCGACGATCACGATGCCCTGGTCGCCGTCGACGATGATCAGGTCGTCCTGGCGGATCAGCGCGCTCGCATGCTGCACGCCGACCGCGGCCGGAATGCCGAGGCTGCGCGCGACGATCGCCGTGTGCGACGTGCGCCCGCCGAGGTCGGTGACGAACGCCTGGAACGACTGCGACTTGAACTGCATCATGTCGGCCGGCGCGATGTCGTGCGCGACGACGATCATCTCGTTCGTGCCGTTCTTGGCCGCGCGGTCCAGTGCCTGCGAAGCCGACGGTGCGCCGGCGAGCGCCTTCAGCACGCGCTCGACCACCTGCTCGATGTCGGCCTTGCGCTCGCGCAGGTATTCGTCCTCGATATCGTCGAAGTGGCGCGTGAGCAGCTCGAGCTGCTCGGTCAGCGCCCACTCGACGTTGTAGCGGCGCGTGCGGATCAGGTCGATGGTTTCCTGCACGAGCATCTCGTCGCTCAGGATCATCGCGTGGACGTCGATGAATGCGCCGACTTCGCTCGGCGTGTCGTCGGTCAGGTCGGCGCGCAGCGCTTCGAGTTCGTGATGCACGACCTCGAGCGCGGTGCGGAAGCGCTCGACCTCCGCATCGATCTGGTTTGCCTCGACCAGGTAATGGGCGACGTCGAGCGCCGCCGGCGCGATCAGATACGCTCGCCCGATCGCGATACCACGTGAGACGGGAATGCCATGCAGCGTGAAGGACACGCGCACCTCCTCTGTACAAGTAAAGCCGCGGCACACTGCTGCGATGCGCTTATGACCCCGGTTAGCGATTATAAATTCCGCGACTCCCCGCTGGCTGCATGCACCGCAGCATTGCGCATTCCGCATCAATGCTTCCGACGAAAAAAATGCCGCGGAATCCGCGGCATTCTGACTGGAAACGGCAACGATCCCGCGTGAGAATCACTGGCCTTCGCCGAACTTGTCGGCGATCAGCTTCAGCAGCGCGTCCATCGCTTCCTTCTCGTCGGCCCCGTCGGTCTCGATCATCACGGTACTGCCGATGCCGGCCGCCAGCATCATCACGCCCATGATGCTCTTCGCATTGATCTTGCGCCCGTTGCGCGTCATCCAGACTTCCGACTGGAAGTTGCCGGCCAGTTGCGTAAGCTTGGCCGATGCGCGCGCATGGAGCCCCAATTTGTTGACGATGGTGGTTTCTTGTTGAAGCATGATTCTCGGTCGGGTCGGTCGGGACCGCCGGCGGCGCGCGTCGGCGGTGCGGTCTAAAACGGAAAACGGGTAACGGGTACTCGGTGCGCTCGCTCAGTGCGATTCGCTCGGCGTGCGCGGCTGCGGTTCGGGCGGAATCGGCGCGCACTGGCCGCAGCCGGTTTCCGTCGGCGGCGGCGGCGTACCGGACGACACCTCGTGGACGCCCTTCGCGCCGCCGGACAGCGCCTTGTCGACCAGCTTGTCGAGCGGCACGGTGCGGTAGCAGACGGCCCGCACGAGCATCGGCAGGTTCACGCCCGCGAGCACGCGCACGTTGTCGAGCTTGGCGAGCTGGCCGGCGATGTTCGCGGGCGTCGCGCCGTACATGTCGGTCAGCACGACCACGCCGTTCTCTTCCCTGAGCCGCGCGAGTTCCGCGTGGGCGAACGCCATCACCTGGGTCGGATCGCTGTCCGCCATCACGTCGATACAGCCGATGCGGGCGGGCACGCCGCCATAGATGTGCGCGATGCAGTCCCGCAGCGCGGTGGCGAGCGGGGCGTGCGCGATGATCAGGATCCCGGCCATGTCAGATCGCTCCCGGCCGCCCCTGGCGGGCCAACACCCCGCGGCGGGGCAATGAGCGTAGCGAGTGTGGGAAACGTTCCATGTTCAGCCTTGCAACAGTTTCGGCCCGACCGCCGGGCCTCGGGTGCGCGAGCGCGGCACCGGGCAAGCGGGCATTGTAGCAGGCCGGTCGAACTGCTCCGGCGACGGGGGACCTGCGCGGCCGCCGCCGGGGTTGTGCGGGAAAGCGGCCTACGCGGCCGCACGCTCCAGCGCGTCGATGAACATCGCGGCGACGTCGAAGCCCGTCTGCTCCATGATCTCGCGGAAGCACGTCGGACTCGTGACGTTCACCTCGGTCAGCCAGTCGCCGATCGCATCGAGACCGACCAGCAGCAGCCCGCGCGCCGCGAGCACCGGCCCGAGCGTGTCGGCGATCTCGCGATCGCGCGCGGTCAGCGGCTGCGCAACGCCGAGCCCGCCCGCCGCGAGATTGCCGCGCACCTCGCTGCCCTGCGGAATCCGGGCGAGCGAAAACGGCACCGGCTCACCACCGATCAGCAGGATGCGCTTGTCGCCGGCCTTGATCTCCGGGATGAATTTCTGCGCCATCACCGAACGCGTGCCGTCATGGCTCAGCATCTCGATGATCGAACCGAGGTTCATGCCGTCCGGCTTCACGCGGAACACGCCCATCCCGCCCATCCCGTCGAGCGGCTTCAGGATCACGTCGCCGTGCTCGGCGTGGAATGCGCGCAGCCGTTTCGCGTCGCGCGTGACGAGCGTCGGTGCGACGAACTGCGGAAACTCGCCGATCGCGAGCTTCTCCGAATGGTCGCGGATCGACTGCGCCTTGTTGAACACGCGTGCGCCGGCGCGCTCGGCCAGCTCCAGCAGCCAGGTCGACGTCACGTATTCCATGTCGAACGGCGGATCCTTGCGCATCAGCACCGCGCCGAACGATTCGAGGCGGCGCGCGTCGACCGGCCCGGCCTCGTACCACGTCTCGCGATGCAGGTCGTCCGGGTCGCCGACGAACGTGATGCGACGCACGTCGGCCTCGACGGCCGAACCCGTCCACGCGAGGTGGTTCGGCTCGCACGCGTACACCGCATGCCCGCGCCGCGCCGCCTCCGCCATCATCGCGTAGGTCGAATCCTTGTAGATCTTGAAGCGCTCGAGCGGGTCGGCGATAAAGAGAATGTCCATGAGGTCCTGTACTTGGCGAAGGTCCGTTACACCTGGATGGCTTCGGGGTCGGTCTTTTCCAGTTCGATCGACGACGCGATCAGCGACAGCCGCGCGACGACGCCGTACATGTAGAAACGGTTCGGCGGCGCGGCCCCCGGCTTCGCGCCCGCATCCGGCAGCGCGGTGTGCTCGAAGCCGAGCGGCACGTAGTGCATGCCGGGCGCGTTCAGGTTCTGGTCGCGCTCGCGGCCCGCGTGCGTGCGGTAGAAGCCGCCGACCACGTAGCGGTCGATCATGTACACGACGGGCTCCGCGACTTCGTCGCCGACGCGCTCGAACGTATACACGCCTTCCTGCACGATCACGTCGCGCACCGCGAGGCCGGCCTTCGACTCGGCCATCTGCGCGCGCTCGGCCTTCGACATCCGGCCGATCTCGGCCGCGTCGTGCACGGTCATCACGCCGCGCCCCGCCGTGCCCGCATCGGCCTTCACGACCACGTACGGCTTCTCGCTGATCCCGTATTCGCGGTACTTGCGCGCGATCTTCTTCAGCACGCCGTCGATCGCATCGGCGAGCGCCTGCTCGCCTTCATGCGCCTGCCAGTCGACGCCTTCCACGTGCGCGAAATACGGATTCACCATCCACGGATCGACGCCGACCATCTTCGCGAACTTCTTCGCGACGTCGTCGTAGCACGAGAAGTGCGTCGACTTGCGGCGCACGGCCCAGCCTGCATGCAGCGGCGGCAGCAGGTACTGCTCGTGCAGGTTTTCCAGCACGGCCGGGATGCCGGCCGACAGGTCGTTGTTCAGCAGGATCGAGCACGGATCGAAATTCTTCAGGCCGAGGCGGCGCTGCGAACGCTCAAGCGGTTCGAGCACGATCTTCTGGCCGTCGGCCAGCGTGATCGGCGTCATGTCGGTGATGCTCGGGTCGAGCGAGCCGAAGCGCACGTTCAGGCCGGCCTGGCGCATGATGGTCGCGAGGCGTGCGACGTTTTCGAGGTAGAACGCGTTGCGGGTCGGCAGCTCGGGAATCACGAGCAGGTTCTTCGCGTCCGGGCAGATCTTCTCGATCGCGGCCATCGCGGCCTGCACGGCGAGCGGCAGCACTTCGGACGGCAGATTGTTGAATGCGCCGGGAAACAGGTTCGCGTCGACGGGCGCCAGCTTGAAGCCGGCATTGCGCAGGTCCACCGAACAATAGAACGGCGGGGTGTGTTCCTGCCATTCGAGCCTGAACCAGCGTTCGATCGCAGGCGTCGCGTCGAGGATCTTCTGCTCGAGTTCGAGCAGCGGACCGTTCAACGCGGTAACGAGGTGGGGAACCATGAATCACTCGCGAGCGGGAGAATGAAGATTGTAGAGCAATTGCCCTGCCCATTTGGGGATTGTTCCCGGCTTCACAAGGATATGGAGGAAGTTTTCGGCTATTGACCCGATAGAGTGAAGGGTTATCCGCTACGGCAGTGGGTGACCGGAGAAAAAAAGCCCGCCGGGTGGGCGGGCCGAAGTCGCTGCGCTCATTCGGAGCGGGCACCGTCGTCGCGGCGGCCCGCCGTTGATTCGTGTGACTTATTCCACGTGCTCGCCGTGCAGGATCACGTCGAGACCTTCGCGCTCTTCCTCTTCGGTCACGCGCAGGCCGATCGTCAGGTCGATCAGCTTCAGCAGCACGAAGCTCAGCACGCCGCTGTAGACCAGCGTGATCAGCACGCCCTTGGCCTGCAGCAACAGGCTGCCGTCGGCGCCGCCGATGTCCTTGACCGCGAACACACCCGTCAGCAGCGCGCCGAGAATCCCGCCAATGCCGTGCACGCCGAACGCGTCGAGCGAATCGTCGTAGCCGAGCTTCGACTTGAGCCACGTCGCCGACCAGAAGCAGATCACGCCTGCCGCGATACCGATCACGAGCGCGCCCGCCACGCCGACGAAGCCGGCTGCCGGCGTGATCGCCACGAGACCCGCGACCGCGCCCGACACAATGCCGAGCACCGACGGCTTGCCCTTGGCGATCCACTCGGCGAACATCCAGCCGAGCGCCGCGCACGCCGTCGCGACTTGCGTCGTCAGCATCGCGAAGCCGGCACGGCCGTCGGCCGCGACCGCCGAGCCCGCGTTGAAACCGAACCAGCCGACCCACAGCATCGAGCCACCGATCATCGTCAGCACGAGGTTGTGCGGCGCCATCGATTCACGGCCGAAGCCGATCCGCTTGCCGAGCACCAGGCACGACACGAGGCCCGCGATACCGGCGTTGATGTGCACCACCGTGCCGCCCGCGAAGTCGAGCACGCCGTCGGCAGACAGCCAGCCGGTCGGCTCCCACACCATGTGCGCGATCGGCACATAGACGATCAGCGACCAGAGCGTCATGAACACGAGCATCGCCGAGAACTTCATCCGGTCGGCGAACGCGCCGCAGATCAGCGCCGGCGTGATGATCGCGAACGTCATCTGGTAGACGAAGTAGACCGATTCCGGAATCGTCGTCGCGAGGTGGCTGACGGTCAGCGTGGTCGCCTTGTCGCCCTTGATGTAGTTCATGCCGTGCAGGAACACGCGCGACAGGCCGCCGATGAAGCCGTTGCCCGGCGTGAACGCGAGGCTGTAGCCGACCACCGTCCACAGCACCGTGATCACGGCGGTGATCGCGAAGCTCTGCATCACGGTCGCGAGCACGTTCTTCTTGCGGACCATGCCCGCATAGAACAGCGCGAGGCCGGGGATCGTCATGAACAGCACGAGCGCGGTGGACGTCAGCATCCACGCGGTGTCGCCCGCGCTGATCTTCGACGAGTCAACCGAGAACGGGGCGGTCGGCGCGGCCGGTGCGGCCGGAGCCGAAGCGGCAGCGGCGGCCGAGGCATCGGTGGCGCCCGAGGCCGGTGCGGCGGCAGCGGCCGTGGCGGATGCGTCGGTGGCAGCCGGCGCCGAAGCGGCCGGAGCGGCGGCAGCCGACGCGTCGGAAGCCGTTGCGGCGGGCGCGGACGCAGCCGCGGCGGACGCCGCGTCGTCGGCGAGCGCGGGACCGACGCCGGCCGCGATCAGCGAGCCGGCCATCAGCAGGGACATCAGAAGTTTGCGCATCTTGGGTTTCCTCTTGTCGCTTGTCTTGTCTGTTCTGTTACAGCGCGTCTGCGCCCGTCTCCCCGGTGCGAATCCGGATCACCTGTTCGATCGCCGTGACGAAGATCTTGCCGTCGCCGATCTTGCCCGTGCGCGCGGCCCGCTCGATCGCCTCGACCGCCTCGTCGACGAGATCGTCGGACACGGCTGCCTCGATCTTCATCTTCGGCAGGAAATCGACCACGTATTCGGCGCCGCGGTACAGCTCGGTGTGCCCCTTCTGGCGTCCGAACCCTTTCACCTCCGTCACCGTGATGCCCGAGACGCCAAGCGCCGACAGCGCTTCGCGCGTCTCATCGAGCTTGAACGGCTTGATGATTGCGGTAATGAGTTTCATGAAGTCCTCTCGCTGGGTTGTCCCGTCGAATTGGTTGGAATGTTGTAACGGACTCTTCTCAGCAACTCGCATGCCAAGTCGGTTCGCGCACCGTTTCAAAGGACTTCATCAAGGGGTCGCATCGCGTGATGTAAGGTGCGGAAGCCCGGCCGAATGGCCAACGTGCCCCGGTTTGCTGGCGCGGCGAAAGGATCGTTGCTAGAGTGCACGCACGTCCCGGATTCCCGGGCCATTCACCCATGCGGGCGCCATGCCCGGAATTCGCGCCCACGGCGCACCATTTCCGGTCATGCGTGCATCATGGGCACGTACGCAACTGAAGATGCACATTTTTTGTGCAAGGAAGGGGAATCACATGAAGCAACCCAGCGACGTTTTCAACGATCTGCAGTCGCGCGTCAGCGATCTGCTGAAAAACTCGCCGGCCAAGGACGTCGAGCGCAACGTGAAGGCCATGCTGTCGCAAGGCTTCTCGAAACTCGATCTCGTCACGCGCGAGGAATTCGACACGCAGGCGCAGGTGCTCGCCCGCACCCGCGTGCGCCTCGAGGAACTCGAGAAACGCGTCGCGGAACTCGAGCAGAAGCTCGCCGCGCCGCAAGCCTGACGCCCTGTCCGGCCGCAAGGTCCGGGCGCGGGCCGCCTCGTGCGGCCCGCGCCCGCCGCCTTGAAGCACTGAAGCACTGAAGTCACCGTACCGCTCTTCGTCGTCCGTCGTTCTCCGCAGCACCCCCGCTCTTCGCTGTTCATCGCTCTTCGCAGTCCGTCGTTCCGCTGTTTCTCGTTCTTTCTCCGCGCCACGCCGGCAAGCGCGCACCGATTCCTCCGATTCCCGCGGCATGCGGCCCCGAACGGCCGTCGTCCGTCTTGTTTACAGGAGCCTCGCCATGTCGCTCGCCGTGGTGCGCAGTCGCGCGCCCGCCTCCGGCCGTGCGCCGGACGTCACCGTCGAAGTCCATCTCGCCAACGGGCTGCCGTCGTTCTCGATCGTCGGCCTGCCCGATCTCGAAGTCCGCGAAAGCCGCGAGCGGGTACGCGCCGCGCTGCAGAACTGCGGCTTCGAATTCCCCGTGCGCCGCATCACCGTCAACCTCGCGCCGGCCGACCTGCCGAAGGAGTCGGGACGGTTCGACCTGCCGATCGCGCTCGGCATCCTCGCCGCGAACGGCCAGATCCCGGCCGACGCGCTGGCCGGCCGCGAATTCGCGGGCGAACTGTCGCTGACCGGCGCGCTGCGGCCGATGCGCGGCGCGTTCGCGATGGCGTGTGGCGTGGCGCGGGATTGGCAATCAGCGGAAATTGGCGCGGCTTCCGGCCTGGGTTCCGGCACGCTCTCCGGTTCAGGCAACGGTGGCCCAGAGGCTGGCCCGGAGCCGCTCTCGTCCACCGCGTCGAACGCCCCCGAGCTGTACCTGCCGCTCGCCAGCGCCGCCGAGGCCGCGCTCGTGCCAGGCGTCACCGTGTTCGGCGCGCCGGACCTGCCCGCGCTGTGCGCGCACCTCACCGGCGCGCCTGACGGGCGGCTCGCGCCGGTCGCGGCGCCGTGCCTCGACGGCCTGCCGACGCCGGCCGCCCCCGATCTCGCCGACGTGGTCGGCCAGCGCGGCGCCCGCCGCGCGCTGGAAGTCGCGGCCGCGGGCGGCCATCACATGCTGATGGTCGGGCCGCCGGGGGCCGGCAAGTCGATGCTGGCCGCACGGCTGCCGGGGCTCCTCCCGCCGCTGACCGACGACGAGGCGCTGACGTCGGCGGCGCTCCTCTCCGCGAGCCGCCTCGGCTTCTCGCCCGCGCAGTGGCGCCGGCGGCCGTTCCGTGCACCGCATCACTCGTCCAGCGCCGCCGCGCTGGTCGGCGGCCGCAACCCGCCGCAACCGGGCGAGATCACGCTCGCGCACCTCGGCGTGCTGTTCCTCGACGAACTCCCGGAATTCGACCGGCACGTGCTCGAGATGCTGCGCGAGCCGCTGGAGGCCGGCCGCATCACGATTTCGCGCGCGGCGCAGCAAGCCGACTTCCCGGCCGCGTGCCAGCTGATCGCGGCGATGAATCCGTGCCCGTGCGGCTGGCACGGCGATCCGTCCGGGCGCTGCCGCTGCTCGCCGGACGTCGCCGCGCGCTACCTGCGCAAGCTGTCGGGGCCGCTCGTCGACCGCATCGACATCCAGATCGACCTGCCCGCGCTGTCGCCGGCCGAGCTGGCGACGCGCGCGTCGGCGCCCGGCGAACCGAGTGCCGCGGTAGCCGCGCGGGTTGCGCGGGCGCGTGCGCTGCAACTCGATCGGCAGGGCAAGACGAACCACATGCTGAGCGGCCGCGAGACCGACGACCTGTGCCGGCCGACCGACGAAGGCGAACGGCTGCTGCGCGAGGCCGGCGAGCGCTTCGGCTGGTCGGCGCGCGCGTATTTCCGCGTGCTGAAGGTCGCGCGGACGATCGCCGACCTGGCCGGCGACCCGCTGCCGACGGCCGCGCAGATCGCCGAAGCGATCCGCTACCGGCGTGCGCTGACGGCGCTCTGAACGCCCTCGGAGGACAAAATCCGGCTGTCAAGACTTGACTTATGCACAATTCCGCGAATCCGGCCCCGGATCAGGGCTCGGCGAGACCTTTGCAGCACGGAATCCGTATCTCGTTGTTTTAGTTGATTTTTCTCAAAACGCGGGCGAGCGACCAAACAGGCCGGAAGGCCGTCCCGCGCGGCTTGGCGGGAAATTCGGGCAACTTTTCAACAAAGTTATCCACATGCGTTGTGGATAGCCGAAAAAACCTCGCAAAATCCGGCGACTAGCGTCGAAAGCTGCGAATGAACTTTCAGTTGTCACAGAGTGTCTGAGCGCCCGCTCCGGCCACCGTCAGTCGAGTTTGAACGACCCGAAAAACTGGTCGAGCTGCTCCTGCGTGAGCGGCCCGTCGGCGATCACGACGGCCTGGTACGCGTGCCGGCCGCGCGCGACGAGCCGCGCGACGATCGACTTGTGCGTGCGATCGCCGCCGGCGGCCACGCCCGCGATACGCAGCTCGAGCCCGTTCACCGCACCGCCGGCCGCGAGCGGCACGGGCACCGAAGCCGTCTGCGGCGCGCCTTCGAGGTTGCGCGACAGCCCGGCGCGCAGGAACTCGAGCGCCGCGCGGCGCGTGTCGTCACGGTCGTCCGGCAGCGTCAGCGTGCCGACCGCGAACACCGCGCCGTCGACGTGCGCGGCCTGCATCCGCATCGGCATCGACGCACCGCCGATCGCCACCGGCTGCTCCTCGACGGTCGGCTTCGCCGGCAGGTCGATCGTGTAGCCGGCATCGTTGTGCAGCGTGCGCCAGTCGTACGACGGCGAGCACGCGGCCAGCACCGCGCTCATGCACGAGAGCGCGGCGAAGTGTCGCAGCGGACGAAAAAGGGGGCGCAACGAAACGGTGACTTCCTTCGGCATGGCGTGGATCGGGCAGGCAAAACGGGCATTATCCGCCGAACCTGAAATCCGGGATGCGTGGCCGCCGTCGGTGCGCAAGCCGCATTCGCGCTAAAATAAGCGCCGAATTTCGATGTCCTTTGCATTGATCCGCGTCATCGACCGACTCCGAGAGCACCAGATGAACACCACGCCTCCCGTCCGGCGCAGCGCCGGCCCCGTCCGCTACATCGTCGCTGCCGCTGTGGTCGCGGCGATCGCCGTCGCCGGCTTCTTCGCATTCAACGGCAAGTCCAGCGTGCCGGACGCAACGTTCACGCTGCTGTCGGGCCAGAAGGTCTCGACTGCAGGCGACCTGAAAGGCAAGGTCTATCTCGTGAACTTCTGGGCGACGAGTTGCGCAACCTGCATGCAGGAAATGCCGCAGATGGTCGATACCTACAATCGCTTCAAGGGTCAGGGTCTGGAATTCGTCGCGGTCGCGATGAACTACGATCCGCCGATGTACGTCGCGAACTACGCGCAGACGCGCCAGTTGCCGTTCAAGGTCGCGCTCGACGACGGCAGCGTCGCGAAGCAGTTCGGCAACGTGCAGCTCACGCCGACGACCTTCGTCGTCGACAAGGACGGCAAGATCCTGAAGCGCTACGTCGGCGCACCGCAGTTCGCGGAACTCGACGCGCTGCTCAAGAAGGCACTCGACGGCAACGCGGCCTAAGCGCCGCCCGATCCGGCTCGAAGGGCCGCGCACCGCGCCCTTCGCCGCACGACGGACCGCACGACCGGGCAACCCGGTTCCGCGGTCCGTTTGCTTTTCAGCGCTCGGTTTCACCTTTCGCCGACAGTCCGTAGCGCTTCATCTTCTCGTACAGCGTCGCCTTGCCGACATGCAGCCGGTCGGCCGTCGCGGCAACCGCGCCGCCCGTCTGGTTCAGCGCCTCGGCGATCACCGCACGCTCGAATTGCTCGATGCGCTCCTTCAGCGTTTGCTCGCTGTCAGCGTCGTCGCCGCTCGCGCCCGTCTCCTGCGGCATGTCGGCCACGCCGAGCACGAAGCGGTCGGCCGCGTTGCGCAGCTCGCGCACGTTGCCGGGCCAGTCGCGCTGCATCAGGCTCGCGCGCTGCCGGTCGGTCAGCACCGGCGCGGGCCGCGCGTAGCGCACGGCCGCATCAAGCATGAAGTGCTCGAACAGCGGCACGATGTCCTCGCGGCGCTCGGCCAGCGGCGGCAGCGCGATCGTCACGACGTTGAGGCGGTACAGCAGGTCGCGCCGGAACGTGCCGGCCGCAACCAGCTCGCTCATGTCGCCCTTCGCGGCCGCCACCACGCGGCAGTTCACGCGGATCGGCTGGTTCGAGCCGAGCCGCTCCAGCACGCCGTCCTGCAGCACGCGCAGCAGCTTCACCTGCAGTGCGAGCGGCATGCTTTCGATTTCGTCGAGGAACAGCGTGCCGCCCGACGCATATTCGAGCTTGCCGACGCGGCGCTTCGCGGCGCCGGTGAACGCCCCGGGCTCGTAGCCGAACATCTCCGACTCGAACATCGGCTCGGGCAGCGCGCCGCAATTCACCGCGATGAACGGCTTGTCGCGACGCGGCGACAGCTCGTGCAGGCTGCGCGCGATCAGCTCCTTGCCGGCGCCGGTGTCGCCGTTGATCAGCACCGACGCATCGGTCGGCGCGACGTTCGCGATCAGCTTGCGCACCTGCTCGATCGCCGGGCTGCGGCCGATGATGCGCGGCGCGACGACGTTCTGCCCGGCCAGCTCGCGCCGCAGTGCGTGGTTCTCGAGCACGAGCCCGCGGCGCTCGAGCGCGCGGCGCACCGTCTCGATCAGGCGCTCGGCCGCGAACGGTTTTTCGATGAAATCGTATGCGCCGTCGCGCATCGCCTGCACGGCCATCGAGATGTCGCCGTGGCCCGTGACGAGGATCACGGGCACGTCGGGCACGCGCTCGCGGCACTGCGCGAGCACGTCGAGCCCGCTCGCGCCGGGCAGCCGGATGTCGCTGACGATCGCGCCGGCGTTGTCCGCGACGATCGCCTTCTCGGCCGCTTCGGCCGACTCGAAGCCGGCGACGTCGAACCCCGCCAGCTGAAGGCTCTGCACGCTTGCCCGGCGAACGAGCGCATCGTCTTCGATATAGATCACTTGCAGCCGGTTGGCCATCGTACTCACTTGCTCCTGACGGGCCGCGCGGCGGCAGCGCGCGCGGCGTCGTTGATACCGATCGTGCGCCGATCGGGCGGGCGGCGTGGCGCGCCTAGCGCGAGCCCGCCGGCTCGGACACGGAGTCCGGATGATGCGTGCGGGCGCGCCGCAGCGTCAAGACGAACAGCGCGCCGCCCGACGGCGCGTTGCGCGCGGTCAGCGCGCCGCCCGCGTCGCTCGCGATCGACGACGAGATCGCGAGGCCGAGGCCGAGCCCGCGCCCCATTTCCTTGGTCGTGAAGAACGGCTCGAACAGGCGCGGCAGCAGGTCGGGCGCAATGCCGCTGCCGTTGTCGCGCACCTCGACCGCGAGCGTGGCCGCCGACACCGCGATCGTCACCTCGATCGCCGGCGCCGCCACCCCGGCGACCGCGTCGAGCGCGTTGCCGAGCAGGTTGATCAGCACCTGTTCGAGGCGCAGATCCTCGCAACGGGCGACGAGCCCGGGATAGTCGCGCGCCAGGTCGAGCGGCGCATCGTGCGCGGGCGACACGGTCGCGTCC
Organism: Burkholderia sp. HI2714; assembly: GCF_002223085.1. Classification (NCBI taxonomy): domain Bacteria; kingdom Pseudomonadati; phylum Pseudomonadota; class Betaproteobacteria; order Burkholderiales; family Burkholderiaceae; genus Burkholderia; species Burkholderia sp. HI2714. The sequence continues at coordinate 60,209 of NZ_NKFM01000029.1, forward strand.
TGCAGCGTCAGCGTGAGCGCGACGCCACGCAGCCGCTCGTCGAGCAGCGACAGCACGCTGCGCAGCGCGCGCACGACGAGCGCCTGTTCGTTGCGCGGCTTCGCGCGGCCGACGAACAGCTTCAGCTGGTTCGTGATCTTGCCCATCCGCTCGGTGAGCGCGGCGATCGCCTCGAGGTTCTCGCGCGCGGCCGCCTGCTCGCCGCGATCGAGCAGCACGCGCGTGTTGTCCGAGAAGCTGCGCAGCGCCGCGAGCGGCTGGTTCAGTTCGTGCGTGATGCCGGCCGCCATCTGGCCGAGCGCGGCGAGCTTGCTCGCCTGGATCAGTTCGTCGTGCGCGGCGCGCAACTCCTGCTCCGCGCGAATCCGGTCGCCGACTTCCTTCTGCAACTGCTCGTTCGCTTCAGACAAATCGGCCGTACGCTCCTCGACGCGCCGGTTCAGCTCCGCGTACGCCTGTTGCAGCAGCGCGCGGCCGCGGATCATTTCGCGCACGCGCGCGCGGCGCATCCGCCAGTAGAACGCGAGCAGCGCGACCGACACGAAGCCGAAACCGGTGACGATCGTCGCGTTGCGCGCATCGGCGTCGACGGGTGCGACCGGCGCGAGCGTGACGAGCAGCCAGTCGGGCTCGCCGATCCGGCGCTTGCTCGCGAGAAAGCGCGGCGCGCGCAGGCCGGCACCGAGGCGCACGATCTCCGCATCGGGGCCGAGCACCTGCTCGATGCGCAGCGGCAGCGGCGTGACGGGCTGCTGCGCGTACTGGCGCGTCTCGTAGATCGACGCGGCGACAGGGCCCGTGAGCGGGCGCAGCGTGTGGTACTTCCATGCGGGCACCGACGACAGGAACACGACGCCGTGATCGTCCGCGACGACGAGCGGCTCCGACGCATCGGCGCCCTGGAACCACTCGAGGTTGAGCTTCACGACGACCACGCCCGCGATCTTGCCGTCGCGCCACACGGGCTGCGAGATGTAGTAGCCGGGATCGCGCGAGATCGTGCCGATCCCGAAGAAGCGGCCGACCTGGCCGTTCATCGCATCGAGGAAATACGGGCGGAAGCGGTATTCGGTCCCGACGAAGCTGTCGGGCGCGCGCCAGTTGCTGGCGGCGACACACAGGCCGTCCGCGCCGATCACGTAGGTGACGGTCGCGTGCGCGTGTTCGTTGAGGTCTTCGAGATAGCGATTGACGCGCCCGGTGTAGTCGGCGCGCTTCGGCTCGGCGAGCAGGTCCTGCACGTACGGATGGCTGCCGAGCAGATAGGGCAGCGACTCGTAGCGGTCGAGCGTGCTCTTGAGCGCGTTGGTGGTGCGGTCGACGCGTACCGCGGCGTTGCGCTGCAGCTCCGCGACGCCGCGCCGCCAGGTGATCGTCCACGTCAGCGTGCACGCCGCGGCGAGCGCGGCGGCAAGCACGACGAGAATGAGCAGACGGCGCGTCACGGTCGAGGCTTCCTGGCGATGCGGATCGCCTATTGTGTCATAGGCCTCCGCCTCCCCGCCTCGAGCGCCGCGGCCCGCGCCGCCGGCGGGCGGTGCCGCCGCCTGCTCCTTCATCGGGTCAGACGCCGGCCGTCGTCTCGGTCGGCGCGACTTCGCCGCCGCCCTTCAGCGCCTGGCGCAGCTTGTTGCGGTCGAGCTCCTTCTCCCAGGCCGACACGACGACCGTCGCGACGCCGTTGCCGACGATGTTGGTCAGCGCACGGCATTCGCTCATGAAGCGGTCGATGCCGAGGATCAGCACCATGCCCGACAGCGGGATCGTCGGCACGACGGCCAGCGTCGCGGCGAGCGTGATGAAGCCCGCGCCGGTGACGCCGCTCGCGCCCTTCGACGTCAGCATCGCGACGGCCAGCAGCGTGAGCTGCTGCATCCACGTCAGCTCGATGTTGGTCGCCTGCGCGATGAACAGCACGGCCATCGTCATGTAGATGTTGGTGCCGTCGAGGTTGAACGAATAGCCGGTCGGCACGACGAGGCCGACGACCGAACGCGAGCAGCCGGCCTTCTCGAGCTTTTCCATCAGCTGCGGCAGCGCGGCTTCCGACGAGCTCGTGCCGAGCACGATCAGCAGCTCTTCCTTGATGTAGGACACGAAGCGGATGATCGAGAAGCCGGTGAAGCGCGCGATCGTGCCGAGCACAACGAGCACGAACACGACCGACGTCAGGTAGAACGTGCCGATCAGCTTGAGCAGCGGCACCAGCGAGCCGACGCCGTACTTGCCGATCGTGAACGCCATCGCGCCGAACGCGCCGATCGGCGCCAGCTTCGTGACGATGTGCACGATGCCGAACAGCACGCGCGTGAGGCCGTCGATGAAGTCGGTGACGACCTTGCCGCGCTCGCCGAGGTGCGCGAGCACGCTGCCGAACAGCAGTGCGATCAGCAGGATCTGCAGGATCTCGCCCTGTGCGAACGCATCGACCATCGTGTTCGGGATGATGTGCATCAGGAAGTCGACCGTCGACTGCCCGTGCGCCTTCGCCGCGTACGACGCGACGGCCTTGCCGTCGAGCGTCGCCGGATCGATGTTGAAGCCGACGCCCGGACGCAGGATGTGCGTGGCCGCCAGGCCGAGCACCAGCGCGAAGGTCGACACGATCTCGAAGTACAAAAGCGCCTTGCCGCCGACGCGGCCGACCTTCTTCATGTCCTCCATGCCGGCAATACCGGTCACGACCGTACAGAAGATGATCGGGCCGATCACCATCTTGATCAGCTTGATGAAGCCGTCGCCGAGCGGCTTCATGTCGGTGGCGATCGACGGGTAGAAATGGCCGAGGATCACGCCGACGATGATGGCGAAGATCACCTGCACATAGAGCACTTTGTAGAAGGGTTTCTTCTTCACGATGGTTCCTGCAGAAGTAGATGAGCCGATGGAAACGGCGTCACGCGCGCGGACGAATGTCACAGGGGAAGCGTCACTCGCCCGCGCGGCTGCCGTGCCGCAACAAGCGATGCCTCAGGACGTCCGGAGGGGGAGGAAGGCAGTGGTCATCGATTGTCTCCTTGCTTGCTGTAGTAGTTCGGCCGGGGGGAAGGCCGTGCGCTTTATATTGCAAGGTCAATGCCAGGTTTCCGAAACCCGTCAAACCTTTGTTTTCATTGTATTTCTCATAATGCGGCAGGCAAGGAAATCCGGGATTCCGGATTTCCGGAAAATATCCGTCCGGCGATCCGGACGGATGCGCTCATTCGTCCGATTAATCAGTGCTGTACGGCGCGGCCGGCCAGCACACCCGTCTGCGCGTAGAACTCCTGCTGCGCGAAGGCCTCGCGCTCGCGCCGCGCGCGCTCGCCGCGATCCGCGAGCGAGCCGACGACGATCCCGACGAACGCGAGCGGCACCGACACGAGCGCCGGGTTGTCGAGGAACACCGGCGCGTGCGCGTGGTGCAGCACGTCGACCCACACCGACTTCGACAGCACCGTGAGCGCGACCGCCGACACGAGGCCGAGGCCGCCGCCGAGCACCGCGCCGCGCGTCGTCATCCCGCGCCAGAAGATCGACATCGCCAGCACCGGGAAATTGGCGCTCGCGGCCACCGCCGCGACGAGGCCGACCATGAACGCGACGTTCACGTGCTCGAACAGGATCGACAACCCGATCGCGACCGCCGACAGCGCGATCGTCGCCGCACGCGAAATGCGCATCTCGACGCGTTCGTCGGGCTTGCCGCGCGCCCACATCTGCGCATACAGGTCGTGCGAGATCGTCGTCGCGCCGGCGAGCGTGAGGCCCGCGACCACCGCGAGGATCGTCGCGAACGTGACGGCCGCGATGAAGCCGTAGAACCAGTTCCCGCCGACCGCCTGCGCGAGCTTCACCGCGACCATGTTCGAGCCGCCGAGCAGGTCGTGCGTCAGGTTGAACGTGCCGTTCGCGCCGAGCTTGAAGAACTCCGGATGCTGCGCGAGCAGCACGATCGCCGAGAAGCCGATCACGAAGGTCAGCAAGTAGAAGTAGCCGATGAAGCCGGTCGCATAGAGCACCGACTTGCGCGCCTCCTTCGCGTTCGGCACCGTGAAGAAGCGCATCAGGATGTGCGGGAAGCCGGCCGTGCCGAACATCAGCGCGATGCCGAGCGACAGCGCGTTGGCCGGATCGCGGATCAGCTTGCCGGGGCCCATGATCGACAGCGCGCCCGGATGCACGGCCACCGCGCGGCGGAACATCTCGTCGACGCTGAAACCGAACTCGTCGAGCGCGAGCACGACGAGCAGCGTCGCGCCGCACAGCAGCAGCACGGCCTTGATCACCTGCACCCAGGTGGTCGCGGTCATCCCGCCGAAGAACACGTAGACGACCATCAGCACGCCGACGATCAGCTCGGCCGTGCCGTACGACAGCCCGAACAGCAGCTGGATCAGCTTGCCCGCGCCGACCATCTGCACGACGAGGTACAGCACGACGATGGTCAGCGAATTCGCGGACGTCAGCAGCCGGATCGGCCGCTGCGCGAAGCGGTACGCAACGATGTCGACGAACGTGAACTTGCCGAGGTTGCGCAAGGGTTCCGCGATCAGGAACATCACGAACGGCCAGCCGACCAGAAAGCCGATCGAGTAGATCAGCCCGTCGAAGCCGAACATGAACACCATCCCGGACAGCCCGAGGAACGACGCGGCCGACATGTAGTCGCCCGCGATCGCGAGCCCGTTCTGCAGCCCGGTGATGCCGCCGCCGGCCGTGTAGAAGTCGCGTGTCGAGCGCGTGCGCCGCGCGGCCCAGCGCGTGAGCGCGAGCGTCGCGAACACGAACGCGAAAAACATCCCGATCGCGACCGGGTTCAGTTCGACCTTGTCGGGCATCGGGCCCGCGACGGATACCGCGTGCGCGGCGGAGGAAGCGAGAACGGCAGGCGCGCCGAGCGCCATCGAGAGTCGTCGCATGTCGGCCTCCGTCACGAACGCTGCAGGATCGCGTCGACGCGGCGGTCGAACGCACGGTTCGCGCGCAGCACGTAGCACGCGGTCAGGCCGATCGCGACCAGGATGATCGCGACGCCGGTGGCGATCCCGACCGTCGTCGTCGCGCCGCGGTACAGCGGCGCGGCGAGCACGTGCGGCGCGAGCGCGACGAGCAGGATGAAGCCGTAGTACGTGGCGATCATCAGCGCCGTCAGCGTGAAGCTGAAGCGGCGCCGCGCACGCACGAGCTGCTGGTAGTCGCGGCGCGCCGTGACCGATTCGATGACGGAAAGCTCCATGGTGTCTCCATTTCCTCCTCGTCGTCGCGAGGGGTGTCTTGTGGATGGATGGCGCGTCTACCGATCCGCCCGCGCCGCGGCGGTGCAATGCAATGTGTCCTGCCCGTGCGTGGGCTTGCCCTCAGACCACGCGATCCGCACGCAGCCGCGCGACCTCGTCGGCCGACATGCCGAGCCAGCCGCCGAGCACCGCATCCGTATCGGCGCCGAGCACCGGCGGCGCACCGCGCACCGGCAACCGCGCGCCGTCGAAGCGATACGGCGGCGCGAGCACGTCGACGCCGCCCGCGACCGGATGCGGCTGTCGCGTGACGAGTCCCGCACTCGTCGCGCGTTCCGACTTCAGCGCCTCGTGCAGCCCGAGCACTTCGCCGCACGGAATGCCCGCCTCGGCGAGCGCCGCAAGCAACGTCGCGCGCGACCGGCGGGCGAGTTCACGACCAATCTCCGGCAGCAGCTCGGCGCGGTTTTCCGAGCGGCCGAGGTTGGTCTTGTAACGCGCGTCGGCTGCGAGGTCGGGCCGTTCGATCGCCTCGCAGAAGCGCGCGAACTGCGCGTTGTTGCCGACCGTGATCACGAGCGGGCCGTCGGCCGAGTCGAACACGCCGTACGGCACGACCGACGGATGCGCGTTGCCGTAGCGCGGCGGGTCCTCGCCCATCAGCAGCGCGTCGAGTCCGTAGTACGCGGTGATCATCAGCCCGCAGTCGAACAGCGCCATCTCGATGCGCCGCCCGCGCCCCGTCGCATGGCGCTCGTACAGCGCGGCGAGGATCGCCTGCGCCGAATACATGCCGGTGAACAGGTCGACCGCCGCGACGCCGAACTTCAGCGGCGGCTGGCCGGCCTCGCCGTTCAGCGCCATCAGCCCCGCCTCGCCCTGCACGACGAGGTCGTAGCCGGGCCGCGCGGCCTCGGCGCCCGAGCGGTCGTAGCCGGAGATCGCGCAGTGCACGAGGCGCGGATTCAGTTCGGCCAGCGCGTCGTAGCCGAGCCCGAGCTTTTCCGCGCCGCCGAACTTGAAGTTGTGGAGCACCACGTCGGCCTGCGCGGCCAGCTCGCGCGCGAGCTGCCGCCCTGCTTCGGTCTGCAGGTCGAGACAGATCGAGCGCTTGCTGCGGTTCACGCTGTTGAAGTAGGTCGTCTCGGTGTCGCCGATCCTCAAGCCCCAGTCGCGCGTGTCGTCGCCGCGCGCCGGATGCTCGACCTTGATCACTTCCGCGCCGAAATCGGCGAGCACCATCGCGCACCACGGGCCCGCGAGCACACGCGAGAAATCGAGCACCTTCACGCCGGCCAGCGGCAATGCGCGCGATTCGTTCGTCATCCTTGTCTCCTCCATTCGCGTCGTTCGTCTTTACTGTTTCGACAGCGCGATGTAGCGCGCGAGGTGATGATCCTCGTCGCCGAGCTGGTGATCGATCATCACGAGGCGCTTCGCGTAGTGCGACAGCGGCAGCTCCCACGTCATCCCGATCCCGCCGTGCAGCTGGATGCTCTCCTCGGCAACGAGCGTGCCGATCCGGCCGATCGTGACCTTCGCCGCCGCGAGCGCACGTTCGCGCACCACGCGCGGCGCATCGAGTTGCGCTGCCGCGTTGATCACCGCCGAGCGCGCCTGCTCGACTTCGAGCAGCAGGTCGGCCATCCGGTGCTGCAGCGCCTGGAAGCTGCCGATCGGCAAGCCGAACTGCTTGCGCGTGCGCAGGTAGTCGAGCGTGTATTCCTTCGCGACGTCCATCGCGCCGAGCGCTTCCGCCGACAACGCGAGCAATCCGTAGCCGAGCACGCGTTCGAGCAACTCGGCGCCTGCTTCGCCGTCGTGCGCGCCGAGCGCGGCATCGGCCGGCAGCGCGACACGCTCGAAGCTCACCTCGGCCGCGCGGCCGCCGTCGATCTTCCGGTAGTCGCGCAGCGATACGCCCGGTGCGTCGGCCGGCACGACGAACAGGCCGATGCCGGCCGCATCGTCGTCATGACCCGACACGCGCGCGCTGACGACGAAGAACGCCGCCTGCGCGGCCTGGTCGACGACGCCCTTCGCGCCCGTCAGCACCCAGCCGTCGCCCGAGCGCTCGGCGCGCGTGCGCACGGTCGTCAATTCGTAGTGCGAGCCCGGCTCGTCATGCGCGAACGCGGCGCTCGCGCTGCCGTCGATCAGCGCGGCCAGCCGGTCGCGATGCGCGGCGCCGCCGGCGAGCGACAGCGCACGCCCCGCGAGCAGCGCGCCGAGGAACGGCTCGACGACGAGCCCGCGCCCGAGGCATTCGAACACCACGGCGATGTCGAAGCCCGCGCCGCCGAACCCGCCGTCGGCTTCGGAAAACAGCGCGCCGACCGTGCCGAGTTCGGCAAGGCGCCGCCACATCGCGCGATCGAAACCCTCGGCCGACTGCGCGATGCGATCGCGCACCGGGAACGCGTACTGTTCGGCGATGAAGCGGTTCAACGTATCCGCCAGCATCCGGCGGTCTTCTGTGTGCTGGAAATCCATCGTCGCGTCCCTCGTTACAGCCCGAGCATCATCTTCGCGATGATGTTCTTCTGGATCTCGTTCGAGCCGCCGAAGATCGACAGCTTCCGGTTGTTGAAATACTGCTGCGCAGCGCTCGCGGCTTCGTCCGGGCCGACCGGCTCGCCGTCGTAGTCGGCGTCGAGTGCTTCCTCGACGAACGGCTGCGCGTACGGCCCCATCGCGCGCCGCATCAGCGCGGTGATCTCCTGGCGGATCTGCGTGCCGCGGATCTTCAGCATCGAGCTTTCCGCACCGGGCGCGCCGCCGCCCGCGACCGCGGCCAGCACGCGCAGGTTGGTCGTACGCATGTTCTCGAGTTCGATCTCGACCCGCGCGACGCGCGCCGCGAAGAACGGATCGTCCGCGAGCGGCCGGCCGTTCTTCGTGACCTTCGCGGCCACCGCGCGCAGCCGGTCGAGCGCGGCCGTCGAGAAGCCGATTCCCGCGATGTTGGTGCGCTCGTACGTGAGCAGGTATTTCGCGTAGGTCCAGCCGCGGTTCTCTTCGCCGACGAGGTTGGCCGCCGGCACGCGCACGTCGGTGAAGAACACCTCGTTCACCTCGTGCTCGCCGTCGAGCGTGATGATCGGGCGCACCTCGACACCGGGCGTGTTCATGTCGATCAGCAGGAAGCTGATGCCTTCCTGCTTGCGCACGTCGGTCGCGGTGCGCACGAGGCAGAAGATCATGTTCGCGTAGTGGCCGAGCGTGGTCCACGTCTTCTGGCCGTTCACGAGGTAGTGCTCGCCCTGCGCGTCGATCCCGCGCACCGCGCTCGTCTTCACCGATGCAAGATCGGAACCGGCGCCCGGCTCCGAGTAGCCCTGGCACCACCAGTCGGTACCGTCGAGGATGCGCGGCAGCCAGTGGCGCTGCTGCGCGTCGTTGCCGTACTTGATCAGCACCGGGCCGAGCATGTTCACGCCGAACGGCACGATGCGCGGCGCACCCGCGAGCGCGCATTCGTTGTCGAACAGGAACTTCTGCGCGGCGCTCCAGCCGGGGCCACCGTATTCGCGCGGCCAGTGGCTCGCGAGCCAGCCGCGCGCGTTGAGGATCGCGTGCCATTCGCGCATGTCGTCGCGCGTGAGATGCAGGCCGCCCTTCACCTTGCGCGCGATGCGCGCGGGCAGTTCGGCTTGCAGGAAGCGCTGCACTTCCGTGCGGAAGGCTTCCTCTTCGGGAGTGAAATTGAGGTCCATCTTCGGTCCGTGGCGAATGCGGTGGGCGTTCAGTCGATGCGGTTCAGGCTCGCGAAATCCGCGCCGCGCGCGACGAGATCGACGAGCAGCGGCGACGGCTTCCAGAACAGCGGATCTTCCTTCGCGAACGCGCGGATATCGGCGAGCACGTTCGCGAGGCCGACCGTGTCCGCGTAATGCATCGGGCCGCCGCGATAGCGCGGGAAGCCGTAGCCGTGCAGGAACACCGCATCGACATCGAGCGGGCGCAGCGCGATCTTCTCGTGCACGACGTTCGCGCCTTCGTTGATCATCGCGGCGAGGTAGCGGCGCAGGATCTCGTCGTCGGTGAAGGTGCGCGGCGTGACGCCCTTCTTCGCGCGCTCTTCCGCGACGATCGCTTCGACTTCCGGGTCCGGCGTGCCGATGCGCGCGCCGTCCGGATACAGGTAGTAGCCGCGCGCGGTCTTCTGGCCGAACCAGCCGCGCTCGCACAGCCGGTCGGAAATTTCCACGTAGCGCGCGCGCGGATCGCGCGTCGCCGCGCGGCGCTTGCGGGTCGCCCAGCCGATGTCGCCGCCCGCGAGGTCGACGACCTGGAACGGCCCCATCGGGAAACCGAATTCGCGCACCGCGCGATCGATCTGGTACGGCGACGCGCCGTCTTCCATCAGGGTGTCGGCTGCCGTGCGATAGACGGCGAGGATCCGGTTGCCGATGAAGCCATCGCACACGCCGGCGCGCACCGGCGTCTTCTTCAGTTGCTTGGCGAGCGCGAATGCAGTCGCGACGACGTCCGCGCTCACGCGCGCCGGCACGACGATCTCGAGCAGCTTCATCACGTTGGCCGGCGAGAAGAAATGCAGGCCGATCACGTCCGCCGGCCGGTCGATGCTCGCGGCCAGTGCGTCGATGTCGAGATACGACGTGTTGGTCGCGAGCACCGCGCCCGGCTTGCACACGCGCGCGAGTTCGGCGAACACGGCCTGCTTCACGGCCATGTCCTCGAACACGGCCTCGATCACGACGTCGGCCTGCGCGAGCGCGTCGTACGACGTGCTGCCCTTGAAGCGCGCGAGCCGCGCCGCATGCGCGGCCGGCGTCATCCGCCCTTTCGCGACGAGGCCGTCGTACACCTTCTCGACGTGCGCGCGGCCGCGTGCGAGCGATGCTTCGTCGCGTTCGATCATCGTCACCGGCAGCCCGGCATCGAGCGCCGCGACCGCGATGCCCGCGCCCATCGTGCCGCCGCCGACCACGCCGATCCGCTCGACCGGCCGCGCGCTCGCGCGCCGTGCCTCGGGCGCCTTCGCCGCCTCACGCTCCGCGAAGAACGCATGCACGAGGCCCGCGCGCTGCGGGCTGTCGATGCACTGCAGGAACAGGCTGCGCTCGAGCTTCATCCCCGCGTCGAACGACTGCGTGAGCGCGGCCTCGACCGCGTCGACGATCTTCGCGGGCGAGAACAGGCCACGCGATTTCTTCGGCAGCTCGGCACGCGCCGCATCGATCGCGGCCTGCGCGGCCGCGCGGTCGGCGAGCCCCTGCGCATCGCGCGTGCGGCGCACCGGCGCGCCGAGCGACACGAGCTCCTGCGCATACGCAAGGCCCTCGGCGAGCGTGTCGTCGCTGTGCGCGACGCGATCGACGAGGCCGAGCGCGAGCGCTTCGTCCGCGCTCACGTGACGGCCCGTCAGCATCAGGTCGAGCGCGGCCTTCGCCCCGATCAGGCGCGGCGCGCGCTGCGTGCCGCCCGCGCCGGGCAGCAGGCCGAGCGTGACTTCGGGCAGCCCGAGCTTCGTGCCCGGCACCGCGAGCCGGTAATGCGCGGCGAGCGCGACTTCGAGGCCGCCGCCGAGCGTCGCGCCGTGCAGCGCGACCACGACCGGCTTCGCGCCCGATTCGATCCGCTCGCACACGTCGGGCAGCGACGGCGGCGCGATCGGCTTGCCGAATTCGCGGATGTCGGCGCCCGCGATGAAGTTGCGGCCGGCGCCGACGATCAGCACCGCGCGGATCGCGGCGTCCGCCTGCGCGGCGTCGAGCGCGTCGGCGAGGCCGCGCCGCACATCGGCGGACAGCGCATTGACGGGCGGATGGTCGATCGTGACGACGAGCACCTTGTCGCGCCGTTCGCGCGTGACGGTGCCGGCCGGGCTGGCGGGGGAAGCGGGTGAGTTCATCGTGTCTCCTTGACGCGGCGGCCGATGCGTCGACGCCGGTTCGTGGCTCACGGCCACGCAAGCGGCGCCGGGGCACCGGCCCCGGTCCCGCACGAAGCGGGACAAGATCCGGCCGTATGCCGGGCATGACCTGATTCTCGATTGATCGAGATTCATTGACAATTCCCTCCCGCTTTTACAAGCTGTCAAGTCTGACTTGACACTGAATGCTTCCAACCGTTAAACGGGACGGATCAGGAGACCTGACGCATGGACCTGAACGCGCTGACGCTGCTCGTCGAGATCCTCGACGCCGGCAATCTCAGCAAGGCCGCGCAGCGGCTCAAGATGAGCCGCGCGAACGTCAGCTACCGGCTGAACCAGCTCGAGCGCTCGATCGGCCAGCAGCTCGTGCGGCGCACGACGCGGCGCATCGAGCCGACCGAGATCGGGCTGAAGCTGTACGAGCACGGCCGGCGCATCCGCAACGAACTGCTCGCCGCGCAGGAATCGGTGACGACGCTCGGCCAGGACCTGCAGGGCCGCGTGCGGCTGTCGGTGCCGAGCGGCTACGGGCAGATGGTGATGTCCGACTGGCTGCTCGCGTTCAAGCGGCTGCACCCGGGCATCGTGCTCGACGTCGTGTTCGAGAACCGCGTGGAAGACCTGATGCGCGACGAAATCGACATCGCGGTGCGCGTGATGCCGGAGCCGCCGCAAAACCTCGTGGCACGCGACATGGGCGCGGTGCGCTACGTCGCGTGCGCATCGGCCGCATTCGCGGCCGAGCACGGGATGCCGGCGAGCCTCGGCGCGCTGGCCGCCGCGCCGGTCGTCACCGCGACGGTGATGGGCCGGCAGCTCAGGATCGCCGCGTATCTCGGCGACGAGCGGCACGAGGTGCTGCTCGAGCCCACGCTGATTTCGGAGAACTTCCTGTTCCTGCGGCAGGCGATCCTCGGCGGGATCGGCGTCGGCATCGTGCCCGACTACGTGATGCAGGACGACATCCGGCGCGGCACGGTCGTCACGTCCCTCGACGCGTACCGGCTCAGCATCTTCGGCACGCACATGTACATGCTCTACATGCCGAACCGGCACCACACGCGTGCGACGTCGACGTTCATAGAGTTCATCCTCGAACAGGCCGGAAAGACCGGCCGGGGCGGGCCCGGCGCGATGCGTCAGGGTTTCCTGTCGGGTGACAAGCCGCCGGGCGCGCGGCGACAATAGCGCGCCGGGGCGGGCAGCCGCGTTGCGCCGGCACCGTCGCCTCCTTCGAATTCACTGCTGCCGAGGGTTCAATGTTCGACCGGATTCGTCCGTATTCGCACTCCTGGACGCTGCTCGCCGCCGTCGCGCTCGTCGCGTTCAACGCCGGCTGCACGTCCCCGTCCACGCCGCCGTCGGGCGCGGTGGTGCCCGTCGCCGCCGCCTCGGGCGCCGCCGTGCCGCTGCCCGGCTTCCACGCGCCCGAGCTGTCGTCCGGCTGGACCGACAAGCCGGGCTGGACCTCGCAGCACTTCATGATCGCGGCCGCGAACCCGCTCGCGACGCAGGCCGGCTACGACATGCTGAAGGCGGGCGGCACCGCGATCGACGCGGCGATCGCGACGCAGATGGTGCTCGCGCTCGTCGAGCCGCAATCGTCGGGGATCGGCGGCGGCGCGTTCATGCTGTATTTCGACGGCAAGGCGACGCAAGCGTACGACGGCCGCGAAACCGCGCCGGCCGCCGCGACCGACCGCCTGTTCTACGGGCCGACCGGCCAGCCGATGAGCTTCTACGAAGGCGTCGTCGGCGGGCGCTCGGTCGGCACGCCGGGCGTGCTGCGCATGCTCGACGCCGCGCATCGCGCGCACGGCAAGCTGCCGTGGCGCCGGCTGTTCCAGCCGGCGATCCGGCTCGCCGAGCACGGCTTCACGATCAGCCCGCGGCTTGCGATGCTGATCGCCAACGACAAGTACCTGAAGAACGACCCGGCCGCGCGTGCATACTTCTACAACCCGGACGGCACGCCGAAGGCGGCCGGCACGGTGCTGAAGAACCCCGCGCTCGCGACCGTGCTGCGCCAGGTCGCCGACCGCGGCGCGAACGCGTTCTACAGCGGCGCGATCGCGCGCGACATCGTGACGAAGGTGCGCAAGCACCCGACCAACCCGGGGCTGCTGTCGCTGCAGGATCTCGCGCGCTACAAGGCGAAGGTGCGCGCGCCGCTGTGCGCCGACTACCGGCGCTCGGTCGTGTGCGGGATGCCGCCGCCGTCGTCGGGCGGCCTCGCGATCGCGCAGATGCTCGGCATCCTCGAAGCGATGCCCGACTGGCAGCAGATCGGCGCGCAGAAGCCGGTGCGCAACGACGTCGGCTACGAGCCGACGCCGTTCGCCGCGCACCTGTTCAGCGAAGCCGGGCGCCTCGCGTATGCGGACCGCGCGCGCTACGTGGCCGATCCCGATTTCGTACCGCTGCCGGGCGGCAGCTGGGCGAGCCTCACCGACAAGACCTATCTCGCGCAGCGCGCGCGGCTGATCGGCGACAGCAGCATGGGCGTCGCGCAGGCCGGCACGCCGCAGGGCGCGACGCTCGCGATGGCCGACGACCGCAGCCCCGAGCTGCCGTCGACGTCCGACATCGCGATCGTCGACCGCTACGGCCAGGCACTGTCGATGACGACGAGCATCGAGGACGCGTTCGGTTCGCGGCTGATGGTGCGCGGCTTCATGCTGAACAACCAGCTCACCGATTTCTCGTTCGTGTCGAACGACAACGGCCGGCCGGTCGCGAACCGCGTGCAGGCCGGCAAGCGGCCGCGCTCGGCGATGTCGCCGGAACTGGTGTTCGACAAGAAGACGAAGCAGGTGACGATGGTCGTCGGCTCGGCCGGCGGCCCCGCGATCATCAATCACGTCGCGAAGACGCTGGTGGGCGTGCTCGACTGGGGGATGACGATGCAGCAGGCGATCGCGCTGCCGAACATCGGGTCGATGAACGGGCCGACGCAGCTCGAACGCGGCCGCGTGTCGGAAGCACTCGCCGACGGGCTGAAGGGCCGCGGGCACGACGTGCAGGTCGTCGAGATGAACTCGGGGCTGCAGGGGATCCAGCGGCTGAACGTGCAGGGGCAGACGGTGTGGTTCGGCGGTGCGGATCCGCGGCGGGAAGGCGTGGCGATGGGGGATTGAGGGCGCGCTCGCGATCGGCAGCGCAGCCCTCCGGTTTCACACGCGGTCGATGTGCGGCAAGCGCTCAGTGCAGCGTGGCCGCCCCACCGCAACACTTCTTGAATTTCTTGCCGCTCCCGCACGGACACGGGTCGTTGCGGCCGATTTTCGGTTCGGAACGCTGAGCTGCCATGGCAACGCGCTGCTCATGAACGGCCTTGCGATACGGCAGCCAGTAACGGTAAATCGCGGCGATGTGCGCGTGAATCCGGTCAGCCAGAATTTCCCGTCCGCTCGGGTCGAGCATCAGCGTCGCCTCGTCGGGCGACGCTTCGTCGGACGCGCGTTCATCGGCACCGAGCAAACGAAGCGGTCGCATCCAGTCCCGGCCTTGCGGGTCGTCGAAGAGCGGCTGCCAGTATATCGGGGAAAGCGCGACGCCCTGCATGAAGCCCGCTGCCCAAGCCTCGGCATCGCGATATTCACGCGCCTCGTCAGCGTAGGTGACCGTGCCGAAAACCGGCGCAAACGCGTCCGGATCGCGCTCCAGACTCCGGATGATGCCGTTGTAATGCCGCATCAGCAAATCGAAAACGCGCTGCGCCTGCTCGATCGAATCGAATGCCGGCGCATCGTCCGGCGTCGGCCCCCAGACACCGGGCAGCCATTCGCTCGGCAGCAGCGTCACCGGGCCTGCGGCAATCGCGGTCAGGTATCCGTCGAGTCCTTCGAGCGTCAAGGTCTCGTCCGAAGTGACATCGGAGAGCAGGAACCGGTCGAGTTCGTCGACTTCTGCTTGAGTGAGAGATTTCATCATGCAGGCACTGTACGTTGCCTGTCTTCGACGTACAACTCCCGGGCTCCGCCCTTTACCGCGTCGCCCGCTCTCGCGTAATTCAGGGGTGCGCCAGCATGACTTGACCTTACCCCCTCCCCTTCCACGGCACGATCCGCCTTTCGACCCACCGCATCGCGAGATCGAACAGCCACGCGATCGCGCCGATGATCAGGATCCCCATCACGACGATGTCGGTGCGCAGGAAGCTCGACGCGTTGAGCACCATCTGCCCGAGCCCGGCCGTCGCGGCGACCATCTCGGCCGCGACAAGCGTCGTCCAGCCGAAGCCGATCGCGATTCGCAGCCCCGTGAGGATCTCCGGCAGCGCGGCCGGCAGCACCACGTGGCGCACGATCTGCGCGAAGCTGCCGCCGAGCGAATACGCGGCGTTGATCTGCTCCACCGTCGCCGCGCGCACGCCGGCGCGCGCAGCCATCGCGATCGGCGCGAAGCATGCGAGGAAGATCACGACGAGCTTCGCCGTTTCGTCGATGCCGAACCAGATCACGACCAGCGGCAGGTACGCAAGCGGCGGCAGCGGCCGGTAGAACTCCAGCAGCGGATCGAGCACGCCGCGCGCGACGCGGCTCACGCCCATCAGGATGCCCGCCGGCACGCCGATCGCGGTCGCGAGCAGGAACGCGCCGAACACGCGCGCGGCGCTCCATAGCAAGTGCTCGGATAAAGGCAGCCCACCCTGAATGCGACCATGCCAGGCATCGACGAACGCCGTCCACACGGCTTCCGGCGCGGGCAGGAACAGCGGCGGCAGCCACTGGCGATGCGTGGCGACCCACCACAGCACGGCCAGCACCGCGACCGTTGCCGTGCTCAAGGCCACCGTCTTCCCCTCCCCCGGCAACCGGTAGCGGCGCGACGACGGCGCACGACGTTCTGCCGCCCGAGTCCGCGTGCGATCGCCCTGCTCGAAGCCTGCGGCCGTTCCGTCGGCCGCCCACGAATCCTGCGTGCTCATGCTGTCCTGCCTGTGCAAAGTGCTGATCCGACCGCGTCCGACCGACGCGCCCTGTCGCGCGAGTTCATGCATCACGCGGCCACCTCGGCCGCTTCGTCGCGATGCAGGTACGCGATCAGCCGCTCACGCCACGCGATGAAATCCGGTGAAGACTTCACCGCGCGCGCATCGCGCGATTCGACATAGCGGCGAGCGAACGGCAGTTCGAAGGTTTCCGCGATCCGGCCGGGGCCGGGCGTCATCACGACAAGACGCGTCGCGAGGAACAACGCCTCCTCGACATCGTGCGTAATGAAGAACACCGTCTTGCCGGTGCGCGCCCACACGTCGAGCACGAGCGCCTGCATCGTGCCGCGCGTCATCGCGTCGAGCGCGCCCATCGGCTCGTCCATCAGCAGCACGCGCGGATCGCTCGCGAGCGCGCGCGCGATGCCGACACGCTGCTGCATCCCGCCCGACAGCTCGTACACGCGCGCATGCGCATGACCATCGAGCCCGACGAGCGCGAGCATCTCCCGCGCCCGCGCCGCGCGTTCGGCCTTCGACACGCGCGCGAAGCGCAGCCCGAGCGCGACGTTGTCGAGCACGTCGAGCCACGGCAGCAGCGCGTACTTCTGGAACACGACGCCGCGATCGGCGCCGGGGCCCGTGACCGGCACGCCGTCGACGCGCACCTCGCCAGTGGTCGGCGCGACGAAGCCGGCCATGCAGTTCAAGAGCGTCGTCTTCCCGCAGCCTGACGCGCCGAGCGCGACGACGAATTCACCGGCATCGATGCGCAGGTCGACGCGCGCGAGCGCCTGCGTGGTCGGCCTGCCGCGCTCGCCCGGATAGGCAACCGATACCTGACGGACTTCCAGCGTGCTCATGCTCGGGACTCCGCGATGATCGCCGCGCTCAGCGCGCGGCCTTCTGCACGAACTGCGGATCGACGCCGGCCGAATAGTCGGCGAGCACCGTCTGGATCGTGCCTTGCGATTTGAGGAAAGTGGCGGTCGCCGCGAGCGACTTCGCGGCGCCCGATTGCGCACCGCCGCCGAGCCACGTCGGCGACGCCTGCTCGGCCGCCGTCGGGAATGCGTAGAGCGCGAGGCTGGCCGGCACGTCCTGCGCGTTCGCGCCCGATACCTTCGCGACCGCCGCGACCTGCGGCGAGCCGACCTTCCACGCAGCGGCATGCGTGCGATAGTCGGCATCGGCGGCCGCGAGCACCTTCACGAAGCGCGTGACGAACTCGGGGTTCTCGCGCGCGAACTTGCGGCTCACGACGAAGCCGTCGAAGGTCGCCTTGCCGCTTTCCTTCGCGACTTGGCCGGAGGTCGTCAGCACGGTGCCCGACTGCTTGACCTTCGCGAGCACCGGATCCCAGATGTAGGTCGCGTCGATGTCGCCGCGCGCCCACGCCGCCGCGACTTCGGGCGGACGCAGGTTGACGATCTTCACGTCGTTCGGATTCACGCCCGCGGCCTGCAGTGCGACGAGCGTGTGGAAATGCGACGTCGACACGAACGGCACGCCGATTTTCTTGCCTTTCAGCGATGCGACGTTCGTCACGCCCGAACCGTTGCGCGCGACGAGCGCCTCGGCGTCGTTGATGTTGTCGAGCACCCAGAACAGCGAGATGTCGAGCCCCTGCGACAGCCCCGCCGCGATCGGGCTCGAGCCGGCCTCGCCGAGCTGCACGGAGCCCGACGCGAGTGCGCGGATCACGTCGGCGCCGCTGTCGAGCTTGCGGAACGTGACCTTGTAGCCGGTCGCCTTTTCGACTTCACCGCTCGCCTGCGCGTAGCGCCACGGCACTACCATGTCCTGGTACGCGATCACGACTTCGCGCGATTCGGCGTGCGCCGCGCCGAGCGCGGCAAAGGCGGTCAGCGCGACGACGGCGCGGCGGATGAAGCTGAAACGGGACATGCGGCTCTCCTTCGGAATGCGGGCATTGCTGCGGGAGAGCCGACTATAGGAGCTTTGCGCGCGGCGGAAGCGAACTTATCCTGCGAAGCTATCGATGCCGTTTCAGCTTTGCTTTCCATGCTCGACCGGATTGCGTGTCCGGTCGGGTGGCGATTGCCGTGCGGCGGCGCGGATGGCCGCCGCGCCAACGAAAAAGCCCGCATCGCTGCGGGCTTTTCTTGGGTTCGCCGGAAGACGACGAAACAAGGACGCTCAGACCACCCCGGCCCCATGCGCCTGCAGATCGGCGTGATAGCTCGACCGCACCATCGCGCCGACGGCCGCGTGCGTGAAGCCCATCTTGTACGCCTCTTCCTCGTACATCTTGAACGTATCCGGATGCACGTACGCCCGCACCGGCAGGTGGTGCTCGGACGGCTGCAGGTACTGGCCGATCGTCAGCATGTCGACGTCGTGCGCGCGCAGGTCGCGCATCACCTGCAGGATTTCCTCTTCGGTTTCGCCGAGGCCGACCATCAGGCCCGACTTCGTCGCGACGTCCGGATGCAGCGCCTTGAAATCCTTCAGCAGCTTCAGCGAATGCGCGTAGTCCGAACCCGGGCGCGCTTCCTTGTACAGGCGCGGCACCGTTTCGAGGTTGTGGTTCATCACGTCCGGCGGCGCGGCGTTCAGGATCGAGATCGCGCGGTCGAGACGGCCGCGGAAGTCCGGCGTCAGGATCTCGATGCGCGTTTCCGGCGACTGCTCGCGCACTTCGCGGATGCACTCGACGAAGTGGCCGGCGCCGCCGTCACGCAGGTCGTCGCGGTCGACGCTCGTGATCACCACGTACTTGAGCTTCAGCGCGCCGATCGTGCGCGCGAGGTTCTTCGGCTCGTCCGGATCCAGCGGATCGGGGCGGCCATGGCCGACGTCGCAGAACGGGCAGCGGCGCGTGCACTTGTCGCCCATGATCATGAACGTCGCTGTGCCCTTGCCGAAGCATTCGCCGATGTTCGGGCAGCTCGCTTCCTCGCACACCGTATGCAGGTTGTGCTCGCGCAGGATCGTCTTGATCTCGTTGAAGCGCGAGCTGCCGGTGGCCGCCTTCACGCGGATCCACTCGGGCTTCTTCAGCTTCTCGATCGGAATGACCTTGATCGGGATGCGCGCCGTCTTCGCCTGCGCCTTCTGCTTGGCGGTCGGATCGTAGGCAGGAGTCGCGGCCGAATCGGCCGGTGCGGGGGAAGCGGTAACGTCAGTCATTCGAATGTTGTTCCAGTGCCTGCGGCTTGTCGGCGGCCGCGGATGCGCCGTCGAGGTTGGCGATCAGACGGCGCACCAGCGTGCGGGCGACGTCGTTCCAGTCGGCGGCAACCTCGAGGCTCGCCATGTCGACAGTTTCCAGTCCGGCATAGCCGCACGGGTTGATCGCAAGAAACGGGCGCAGATCCATCTTCACGTTCAGGCTCAGCCCGTGATAGCTGCAGCCGTTGCGGATCTTCAGGCCAAGGGCCGCGATTTTCGCGCCCTCGTGCACGCCGGACGCCACGTAGATCCCGGGCGCGCCCGCCTTGCGGACCGAAGCGAGATTATACGCCGCGAGGGTTTCGATCACGGCCTCCTCGATCTTCGTCACCAGCGTGCGCACCATCAGCTTGCGCCGGCGCAGGTCCAGCAGCAGGTACGCGACGATCTGGCCGGGGCCGTGGTAGGTGATTTGCCCGCCGCGGTCGACCTTCACGAGCGGCACGCCGCTGTCGGCCACCAGCAGGTGGGCCGGGTCGCCGGCCTGGCCGAGCGTGTAGACGGGCGGGTGCTCGACCAGCCAGATCTCGTC
This sequence comes from Burkholderia sp. HI2714, assembly GCF_002223085.1. Classification (NCBI taxonomy): domain Bacteria; kingdom Pseudomonadati; phylum Pseudomonadota; class Betaproteobacteria; order Burkholderiales; family Burkholderiaceae; genus Burkholderia; species Burkholderia sp. HI2714. The sequence continues at coordinate 79,993 of NZ_NKFM01000029.1, forward strand.
GCCGGTGTCGGCCGTGCGCGTGTCGGTGAACGCGCGCATCGCGTCGAAGCTCGCCTCGTAGGTCTCGACGCCCCGCCACCGCACGGTGACCGGCGGGGCCGGCTGATCCGGGGACCCGGCGGGCGATGCGGAAACGGCAACAGGCGTGGACACGATGGAAACCGGCGAAACGGACATGGGCGGTAGTTTACCGAAAACCCGTGGGTCTCGCCGGCCTGGGGAGGGGGACGGATCGCCGGTATCCGTCGGAGGAAATGATGGTCAGACGGTGCGCCATCCGTCGTGAAGCAGCGCGGTCAGGCGTTCGCGCAGCCGTGCCAGCCCGCCGAGCGCGACTTCCCGGGGCGGCCGCGACACCGAGAACGCCACGCGCGTGCCCTCCCGGCCTTCCGCGCTGAGCCACAGCCGCTCGCCGCGGCGCAGCTTCAGCGTTTCGCCGTCGACCAGGAAGTAGTCGTTGACGTCGTTGCTGCGCGTCGCCCACACCGGCCCGCTCTGAACGATCAGCCGCGTGCTGCGTTGTACCTTCATCGGCACGGTTTCGCCCGCGGGGATTTCGAACGTGATGCTTGAAGAGATTTCTTGCATGATCGACTCCGCCAATAAGTGCTTCGATGGCTACAATCGTAGTCACTCCAAGGCGTCCGACAAAACGACCAATTTTCACGTCGATGTGAGGAAAATTAGCAAATGGACCTCCGCCAGCTACCTGCGCTGAACGCGATTCGCGCATTCGAAGCCGCCGCCCGTCACGAGAATTTCTCGCGCGCCGCCGACGAGCTGTTCGTCACGCACGGCGCGGTCAGCCACCAGGTCCGCGCGCTCGAGGAGGAGCTCGGCGTGCAGCTGTTCACGCGCAACGGCAAGCGGCTGTGCCTGACCGACGCCGGCATGCGCTACGCGCAGCAGATCCGCACCGCGCTGATGGTGATCGCCGACGCGACCCGCGACGTGCGCGCGAGCGACCGCGACCGGCGGCTCGTGGTGTCGATGCTGTCGTCGTTCGCCGCGCGCTTCATCACGCCGCGCATCGGCACGTTCATCGAGCGGCATCCGGAAATCGACGTCGAGCTGCAGTCGACCAACTCGCTCACCGATTTCGCACGCGACGACGTCGACATCGCGATCCGCTTCGGTCAAGGCAACTATCCGGGGCTGCATGTCGAGCCGCTGTTCGACGAGGTGTTCTTTCCCGCGTGTGCGCCGACGCTGAACGGCGGCAAGCTGCCGCAAACGCCCGCCGATCTCGTGCACTACAACCTGCTGCGCTCGGACGACGAGCTGTGGCGGCCGTGGTTCGACGCGGCCGGGCTCAAGACGCTGACCGAGCCGAAACGGGGGATTCTGTACCAGGATTCGTCGAACCTGCTGCTGGCCGCGATCGACGGCCAGGGCATCGCGCTCGTGCGCCGCTCGCTCGCGGTGCACGACCTGCTCGACGGGCGCATCGTGCGCCTGTTCGACATCGACGGGCCAAGCCCGTGGCACTATTTTTTCGTGTGTCCGCCGCCGCTCCTGAACACGCCGCGCGTGCAGGCGTTCAGGACCTGGCTGCTTCAGGAAGTCGCCGAATACAAGCGGCTGTGCGACGAACTGGACGCGCGGCGCGCGGCGGGGAAATGCCCCGCCGAGTGCGCACTGGAGGGAGGATGGAAAGGGATCAGCGGCCGATTGCGCTGACCCCGGGCGCCGGAACGTCCGTTAGAGCACGACCTTGACCATCGGATGGCCGGTCAGTGCACGATAGATGTCGTCCAGCTGTTGCTGGCTCGTCGCGCGCACGGTGATCGTGAGGCCGGTGTAGTTGCCGCCGCTCGACGCGCGCTCCTCGATCTTCTCGACATCGATCTCGTTGTCGTGAACCGCGACGACCTTGAAGATCGTGTCCTTGAACTCCGGGTGCGCCTTGCCCATGATCTTGATCGGGAAATCGCACGGGAACTCCAGCAGCGACTCCTTCCGGGTATCGATCGCGCCGGTCACCTCGATGGTTTTGGTCGGTTCGCTCATCATTTTCTCCGGGTTAGGTCAAACTGTTCAAACTCGCGCGCTTTCGCGCGCTGGTACGCGTCATACAACGCCGCGAATACGGGGCCCGGCTTGCCGCCCTGCACGGGCAGGTCGTCGAGCGACGTAACCGGTAGCACTTCCTTCGTGGCCGACGTGATCATGATTTCGTCGGCTGCGCGCAACTCCACTTCGCTGATCTCGCGTGCGACGAACGGGATCTTGCATTCGTCGGCCAGTTCCTCGATCAGCGCATAGCGGATCCCTTCGAGGATCTTGTTGCTGCGCGGCGGCGCGAACAGCTCGCCGTTCTTCACGATCCACACGTTCGACGACGAGCCTTCCGTCAGTTTGCCGTCGCGCAGCTGCAGCGTCTCGAACGCATCGCGTTCGGCCGCATGCTGCGCCATCAGCACGTTGCCGAGCAGCGAGATCGACTTGATGTCGCAATGCAGCCAGCGACGATCCTCGGCCGTCACGCAACGCACGCCCCGCGCGCGCTCCTCGGCGGACGGCAGGCGCAGCGGGCTCGTCATCACGAACACCGTCGGCACCGCGTTCGCGGGGAATGCGTGGCCGCGCTTCGCGACGCCACGTGTCACCTGCAGGTAGACGAGCGCGTTGGCCGCGCCGAGCCCTTCGGCATTCGCCGCGACCACGCGCTCGATCAGTGCACGCCAGCCCGCGTCGTCGTGCGGGCTCGCGATGCCGATCTTCTTCAGGCTGCGCTCGAGCCGTGCCAGATGCTGTTCGATCCGGAACGGCACGTGCGCGCCGTCGTGCGCATAAACGGGGACGACTTCATACACGCCGTCGCCGAAGATGAACCCGCGGTCGAGCACCGGTACACGGGCTTCGGACAGCGGCACCATTTCCTCCTGCGACGAGACGCTGAGGTAGACGATCGGTTCGAATTCGGCTTGGCTCATAGCTATGTCAGATGGGGATGAAGTCGCAAAAATAAAGGCCCGTCGTACTTACTTCTTCTTGCTGAACATCAGCAGGATCGAGTCCCAGATACGCCCGAAGATACCCGCTTCCGGCACGGCCTGCAGCGCGACGACCGGGAATTCCGACAGCGTCTTGCCGTCGGCGACGATCTTCACGGTGCCGACCTGCTGGCCTTCCGCGAGCGGCGCGATCAGCGGCGCGTTGACGTCGACTTCCGTCTTGATCTTGTCGCCGAGGCCGCGCGGCACGGTCGCCCACTGGTCGGCCTTCACGCCGACCTGCACGGTGTTGTCCTTGCCCTTGTAGATGCGCGGCGTCGACATCGCCTGGCCGCCCTTGAACAGGCGCACCGAGTCGAACGCGCTGTAGCCGTAGTTCAGCATCTTCATGCTGTCCTGCGTGCGCTCGCCTTCCTTCTGCTCGCCCATCATCACCGACACCAGGCGGCGCTGGCCGTCCACGCCCGGAATCGCGCGCTTCGCCGACGCGATCAGGCAGTAGCCGGCCGCTTGCGTATGGCCCGTCTTCAGGCCGTCGACCGTCGGGTCGAGCCACAGCAGGCGGTTGCGGTTGCCCTGGCGGATGTTGTTGTACTTGAATTCCTTCTCCGAGAAGATGCCGTAGTACTGCGGAAAATCGCGGATCAGGTGCGCGGACAGCTTCGCGAGGTCGCCGGCCGTCGTGTAGTGGTTCGGGTCGGGCATGCCGTTCACGTCGGCGAAGTGCGTGCCCTTCATGCCGAGGCGCTGCGCCTCGTCGTTCATCAGCGTGACGAACTGCCCTTCGCTGCCGCCGACGAGTTCGGCCAGCGCGATCGCGGCGTCGTTGCCCGACTGGATGATCATCCCGTACACGAGGTCGTGCACCGACACCGGCTTGTTCGCCTCGATGAACATGCGCGACTCGTCGCGGCCGACGCGGCGCACGGCTTCGCTCGGCGTGACGATCTGCTCCATCGAGATCTTCTTCTTGTCGAGCGCCTCGAACACGAGGTACGCCGTCATCAGCTTCGTCAGCGACGCAGGCTCGACGCGTTCATCGGCATTGCCCGATGCGAGCACCGTGTTGCTGGTCGCATCGACGAGCACCCACGAGCGCGCATTCACGCCCGGCGGCGGCACCGCGCCCGGCATGTAGGTCGCGGGCGCGCCGGTGAACTGCTCGGTGGCGGCCGGCGCCGCATGCGCGGCCTTGGCCTTGGCGGCCGGCTTCGCCTCGGCGACGACGATCGTCGATGCGAGCGCAACGGGCAGCATCACGCCGAGCGCGACGTTGCGCGCGGCGGTGCCGAAGGCGATGGAGGAAGCGAGGGACTTGAGGCCTTGGGGAGACAGACGCATGATCGATTCAGGCTGATGGCAGAAAGTGCGGTGCGAAACGCGCAGGGTTGAACGGCAAGGCGGCGGGCGTTTCGGGCACTCGCCCGACATCGTCGGGCGACGCGAAACGCGCCGGTTGGACTCGTGCGGACGCGTTCGGTTCGCGGCCGTCACGAGCGGGCGGAAGGCGGCGAAACGAGCGCCGCAATGGGCCCAGCCGGGCCGCGGGCGACGCGGAATCCGGCCATTATACGTGGCCGCGCAGGGCGTTTTCGCGAACCTGGCGCCGGACAGTTGCACATCCGCATCGGACGCGAGGTGACGGCAAGCGGCCCGTCATCGCACGCGAAGGTGGGCGAAAGGCATGCGCAGGCGGGGTGGAAATCGAATCGCGCCGCACGGTGCGGCGCGATGTCGCGGGGGGAGAAAGCGCGCCTCGGGCGAGGGCCGGAGGTCACGTGCAAGAAGCGACGCAGGCTGCCGGCGTCATGCCGGCACCCCCACGGAGGCTAGCGCCACGCGTCGACGATGATGCGCTTCAGCACGTGCAGCTTGCGATGCAGGAAATGCTCGGCGCCGGGGATCACGACGACCGGCAGTTCCTGCGGCCGCGCCCAGTCGTACACGGAAGCGATCGGCACCGTGTCGTCGGTTTCGCCGTGGATCACGAGCGTGTTCTCGGGCACGTCGGCCACCTGCCAGCGGCTCGCGGCCGTGCCGACGAACACCATCCGCTCGATCGTCTCGCCCGCATCGCGCAGGCGCTTCGCGACGTGCGACAGCACGAAGGTGCCGAACGAGAAACCCGCGAGCACGAGCGGCAGGTCCGCATACGCGGGCTGCGCGCGCATGTGCGCGAGCACCGCGAGCAGGTCGTCGGCTTCGCCGGTGCCGTTGTCGTGCACGCCTTCGGTCGCGCCGACGCCGCGGAAGTTCGACCGGAACACGACGTAGTTCAGCTGCACGAGCGTGCGCGCCAGTGTTTGCGCGACCTTGTTGTCCATCGTGCCGCCGAACAGCGGATGCGGATGCGCGACGAGCGCGATGCCGCGCGGCGCGGCGCCGCTTTCGCGCACGGCGTCGGGGAGGTCGACGGCGATTTCGATCTGCCCGACCGGGCCCGCGATCAGCGACTTCTGCGTATGAACGTTCATTCGGCCGGCCCGCTCAGATCTTCAGGCGGTCGACGACCTTGCCGTCGCGCAGGTGCGATTCGACGATCTCGTCGATGTCGGCCTGGTCGACGTACGTGTACCACGTGCCCTCCGGATACACGACCATCACGGGCCCTTCCTCGCAGCGGTCGAGGCAGCCGGCCTTGTTGATGCGAACCTTGCCGGGCCCCGCGAGGCCGAGTTCCTTCACGCGCTTTTTCGCGTATTCCTGCATGGTCTGCGCGTCGCATTGCGCGCAGCTCGGGCGTTCGGCGCCCGGTTCGCGCTGGTTCAGGCAGAAGAAGACGTGGTGCTGGTAGTAGGAATCCATGATGGTGACGAGCGGCCCGGCGCGAGGCCGTGCGGAAAGAGGAGCGGTTGCCGCTGCGCGGGGCAACGGAGGATGCGGACGATTATAGCGAGCGGCACGTGTCGCTGCCCGCGATAGCACCCCGGCCGCGCCGATGCCCCCGCGTCACCGGCGCAACGCTGCCGGCAGCCATGCGTGCTCGACGCGCTGGCCGAGCCAGATCAGCGCCGCGTAGGGCCAGATCCACGCGAGCCAGCGCGCGAGGCTGTTGAAGTGCACGTAGCGGCCCTGCCGCCAGCCCGACAGCGTGAAGTCGAAGAACGGATTGACCGGCAGCAGGTTCACGAGCGCCACGCCGGCCAGCAGCGCGAGCGCCGCAAGCGTCGCGCGCCAGGTCGCCGGCACGTGCAGCGCGACGAGCGCGGCCGCGAAACCGAGCTCGATCCCGAGCCGCGCGCCGGGCGTCGCCCATACGACGACGAGGCCGGTGGCCGACTGCATGAACGTCGCCGCCGCCTTCAGCACGAGCGTCGCGACGACGAGCGCGATCAGGAGCCGGATGCGCGGCGCGCGCGGCCGCATCGCGAGCGACGCGATCGTCAGCGCGGCGAACAGCATCAGCCCGCCGAGCGCGGCCTCCCACGCGGAGTCGGACAGCCAGCCGTCGACGCGCTCCGGCCATTCGCCCACGCGCCACGCGGCCGGCAGCCACGCGAGCAGCGCGTCCTGCATCGACGCGTCGGCGCGCTCCCACAGCGCGGCCGGCCAGTCGCCGATGCCGAACAGGAACGGTGACGGAAACAGGATCGCGAACGGCCACAGCCCGGCGAGCAGCAGCGGCGTCGCGCCGTCGTCCTCGAACCACGCGAAGCGCAGCCGGCGCAGCGCGCCGCGATCGAGCAGCGCACCGGTGGCCGGCGCGACGAGCGCGGCGCCCAGCAGCGCGCCGAGCGCGTTGGCCGCGAGATCGAGATTCGACGCGACGCGCGTCGGCAGGTAGGTTTGCAGCGCCTCCATCGCGCCCGACAGCAGCACGCCGAGCCCGGCCGCGATCAGCGTCGCGGCCACGCCGCGCCAGCGCGGGTGCAGCGCGAGCACGGCGAGCGCGCCGAACGGCATGTAGCCGAGCACGTTCGTGACCACGTCGAATGCGGTCACGTAGCGCTGCATCGGCGCGAACAGGTAGTCGAACGGCCCGATGCCGAGCGACATCCATCCCGCGAACGGATACAGCGATGCGTAGACGATGAGGGCCGCGTAAGCGGCAAAGGCCTGCCGCGCGAGCGGCGATGCACGCGGGGTGCCGGTCGCGCTCATCGCGGCTGCGCGGCACGCGTCACGGCGTGCCCGCGTACGCCTGCATGCCGACCCACGCGGCGATCTGCGACACGAGCTCGTCGCTCGCCGTCGCAAGCGCGCGGGCGCCGCCCGCCGCGTCCGGCGTGCTGGACGGCGCGCGTGAAACGAACGTGCGCTGGCCGAGCACCTTGCCGTCCAGCATCAGCGTCGCGCGCGCGGTGACGGCGCCGTGGCTCTGCGACTGGCCGTCGAACACCTGCTCGAATTCGTTCAGGTCGACCTTGAGCGTCGGCGCGCGCACGCCGTCGGATCCTTCGAGCACCGTGCCGCGCGACGACAATGCCCCGCGCAGCCGCTGCGTGAGCAGTTGCGCGGGCGGCGCGGTCCAGCGGCTGTCGCGATAGACGGCCACGTGCTGCGCGTCCACGTATGCGAGGCGGTAGGCGAACTTGTCGGAGTCGAGCGCGTCGGGTGCCGCGACGTCGAGCACCTTCAGCGCGGGGCCCGGGCCTGCGGTCACGACCGACGTGGCCGGCCCGAGGTCGTAGCGGACATTCGACAGCACCGCGCTGTTGCCGGCGCAGCCGGCCGCGAGCGCCAGCGTCAGCACGGCAAGCGCGGCCGCGGCGGGACGCAGCGCGCGGTCAAGGATTCGTGGCATGGCGTGTTCCTGCATGATGTTTCCGGTTTCGATGGGTGTCACTGCCCGGCCGTCGCACCCGGCCAGACGAAGCCCGGCTCGCCGGGCCCCGGCGCCGCGCCGGGCGAACCGAACAACAGACTGCGCGGATTGCGGCCAAGTTCACCGGCCACGTCCTTCAATTGCCGCGAGGCGTCGCCGACGCTGCCGGCGAGCGCGTTGAAACGCGGCAGCGTGTCGTACTGCACGCGCGTGTTGAGACCGTTCAGCGCGACGCTGATCTGCTCGGCCGCCGTGCCGGCCTTGTTCAGGTTCGACACGAGCGGCCCGTTCGGCTGCAGCAGCGTGTTCGCCGACGCCATCGCGCGGTTCACCTCGTGCATCGTTTCCGGCAGCGCGGTGACCGCCGGGCCGAGCTGCTTCGTCAGCGTGGCGGCGCCATCGGCCGCGTGCTGCAGGCTTTCGGCGGTCGCGCGCAACTGCTCGCGCATCTCGGGCGACATCAGCGCATTCGCGCTCTTCGCGGCCATTTCGAGCTGCCGCAGCAGCACGTCGCCGCGCTCCTGGATCTGGTCGAACAGGCTCGGCCGCATCGGGATCTGCGCGATCGCCTTCGGCGACGACGGCAGCGGCGCCAGGTCGCGGCCCGTGTCCTCGAGCTGCACGAACGCGATGCCCGTCACGCCCTGGAAGCCGAGGCTGCCGTAGGTCGACTGCGTGATCGGCGCGTCGTGATCGACGAGGATCCGGATCCGGATCTGGCCTGGGTGCGTGCGATCGAAACCGATCGACTGCACCTTGCCGACGTCGAGGCCGCGAAAGCGCACGGCCGCGTCCGGGAACAGGCCCGTCACGTTGGTCCGCGCGAGCAGGTCGTACGGCACGCGCACGGTGCGGTCGACGTTGAACCAGAACACGGTGCCCGCGATCGCGAGCGTCAGCGCGATCGTGAACAGGCCGGCCCAGAACGCATGTGATTTGTTTTCCATTCGCGGGTTCCTTGCTTCTACAGCTCGACGCTCGACAGCGCCGGTTCGAGGGCCGCCTTCGGCAGCTTCGCGCGCCGCTCGGGCGGCAGCGCCTGCAATGCGCGGCGCCCGCGCAGCCCCAGGAAATATTCGTGGATGAACGGATGGTCGACGTTCGCGGCCTCCTCGACCGGCGCGGCGACCAGCACCTTGCGGTCGGCCAGCACCGCGACGCGCGTCGACAGCGCGACCATCGTGTCGAGATCGTGCGTCACCATCACGACGGTCAGCCCGAGCGTGCGGTGCAGCGTCGCGATCAGCTCGACGAATTCGTCCGACGCCTGCGGGTCGAGGCCGGCCGTCGGCTCGTCGAGGAACAGCAGCTCGGGCTCGAGCGCGATCGCGCGCGCGATGCCCACCCGCTTGACCATCCCGCCCGACAGCGCGGCCGGCATCTTCGACGCGTGCTTGCAAGGCAGCCCGACCATCTCGAGCTTCAGCATCACGATGTCGTGCAGCAGGTCCGGCGGCACGCGGCCGAGCTCGCGCAGCGGCTGCGCGACGTTGTCGAACACCGTCATCGACGAGAACAGCGCGCCCTGCTGGAACAGCATCCCGGAGCGCGTGCGCATCATCCGCGCGCTCGCGTCGTCGATCGTCGCCGTGTCCTCGCCGAATACCTTGATCGTGCCCGACGTCGGCCGCTCGAGGCCGAGGATCTGCCGCACGAGCGTGGTCTTGCCGGAGCCCGAACCGCCGACGATCGACACGATCTCGCCGCGCCGCACGTCGAAGTCGAGCTTCTGGTGAATGATGTTGCGCCCGTAGCGCTTGGTCAGGTTGCGGACCTCGATCACGAAGTCGCCATCATCGGCCGCCGCGCCCGGCCGGTTGCCGACCGACCCGGCGCCGATGGCCGCGGCATGCGCGGTCGTTTCGTTCGATGCGTTCATCCGAGCCCCACGTTCTGGAACAGGATCGCGAACACCGCATCGGCGAGGATCACGACCGTGATCGACGTCACGACCGACGTGGTCGTGCCTTCGCCGAGGCTCTGCGAGTTCGCCTTGATCCGGAAGCCGAAATGGCAGGCGACCAGCGCGATCAGCATGCCGAACACGACACCCTTGCCGACCCCGATGTACAGGTTCGCGATCGGCACGACGCCCGGCAGCGAGCGCACGAAATAGTTGACGTCGATGCCGAGCACGAGCTTCGCGGCGAGCGCGCCGCCCGTCAGCGCGATGATGTTGGTCCACATCACGAGCAGCGGCATCGCAATGCCGAGCGCGAGCACACGCGGCAGGATCAGCCGCAGCCCGTGCGGGATGCCCATCACGCGCATCGCGTCGAGCTCCTCGGTCACGCGCATCACGCCGATCTGCGCGGTGATCGCCGAGCCCGAGCGGCCCGCGACGAGAATCGCCGACAGCACCGGGCCGAGCTCGCGGATCACCGACAGCCCGAGGATGTTCACGATGTAGCGGTTCGCGCCGAACATCTGCAGCTGCTGCGCGGACAGGTAGCTGAGCACGATGCCGATCAGGAACGCGACGAGCGCGGTGATCGGCAGTGCCTGCGCGCCGGCGCTGTAGATGTTCGCCGAGGTTTCCTTCCACGGCATCGTCTTCGGACGGCGCAGCACCGACAGTGCATCGAGGATCACGAGGCCGAACATCGCGATGCCGCCCTGCAGGTGTTCGCCGAACGCGAACAGCATGAAGCCGAAGCGCGCGATCGGGCCGTAGCGCACCACGCGCTCGGGCGCCTCGCGCGCGCTGTCGAGCCGCTCGATGCGCTCGAAGATCGTGCGCTGCGTGGCGCTCAGCGCGACGCCGGCCGGCAGCTTGCGGCCCCACACGCGCCACAGCGCCTGGCCGCCGACGTGGTCGAGCCGCTCGATGCCGGACAGATCCCATTCGCTCACGCGCCCGGACGCGATGCTCGCGACACGGCGCGCCACCGCGCCGCGATTGCGTGCAAGCGCGAGCGCGGTCCACTGGCCGTACAGGCGCACCGTCTGGCCCTGGCCGCCGGCGTCGACCGACAGGCCGGGAGGAGTCTCGAAGTCCAAGGGCAGGTTGTTTGCAAAAAGGTGACAGCGGCCATTGTAGCGAACCGCCCGATGACGCGACGTGAGGATTTCCGTGGGGCGCCCAGCCGGGGGCGGCTGCCCGGACACGCCCGCCCCGGGTGCGCGTGGCAGCCGCCGCCCCCTGCCCGTTACCGGCTTCGTCACCTTTCATTCTTCCGTCACGATTCCTTTCGATACTCTCACGCGCCGCACATCAGGCCGTCGGCGCCCCGCGCCGCCATGCGTTGCGACCCTCGCATTCCATAAAACAGAACACCGAACAGGACAACCGATGCGTCTCCCCCTGCTTTCCCGCCGTCGCGTGCCGGCCATCGCCGCGCTCGCCAGCCTCGCCTTCATCCTCGCCGCCTGTGGCGGCGACGACGTCACCGCCACGCCGCCGTCGCAGCCCGAGGCCCAGGCGCCCGTCGGCACGACGGCCACGCTCGCGCTGCTCGAGACGACCGACCTGCACACCAACGTGCTGTCGTACGACTATTTCAAGCTCGCCGCCGACAATTCGCTCGGCTTCGAGCGCGTGTCGACGCTGATCGCGCAGGCGCGCAAGCAGTACCCGAACACGCTGCTGCTCGACAACGGCGACACGATCCAGGGCACCGCGCTGTCGGACTATCAGGCGCTCGTGAAGCCGGTCGGCTGCGACCAGACGCTCGCGATCTACAAGGTGATGAACGCGGCGAAATTCGACGGCGGCGGGATCGGCAACCACGAATTCAACTACGGGCTGCCGTACCTGTCGCAGGTGACCGGCAACACGTTCGAAGTCGACGGCCTGCCGGCGCCGGCCCAGCAGAAGAAGTGCGCGGGCCCGAACTTCCCGCAGGTGCTCGCGAACGTGATCAGCGCGAAGACCAACGCACCGCTGTTCACGCCGTACACGATCCTGACCCGCACCGTGACCGCGACGACGCCGGACGGCAAGACGGTCAGCGCGCCCGTGAAGATCGGCATCATCGGCTTCACGCCGCCCGCGATCATGAGCTGGGACAAGCGCTGGCTCGACGGCAAGGTCTACACGACCGGGCTGAAGGAAGCCGCCGAGAAGTACATTCCGGAGATGCGCGCGAAGGGCGCCGATCTCGTCGTCGCGATCTCGCACGGCGGCCTCGACAATTCCGCGTATTCGCCGACGATGGAGAACGGCAGCTGGTGGCTGTCGAAGGTGACCGGCATCGACGCGATGCTGATCGGCCACTCGCACCAGGTGTTCCCGGACGCGAACAGCACCGTGTCGCAGTTCAATCTGCCGGGCGTCGACAAGGTCAAGGGCACCGTCAACGGCGTGCCGACCGTGATGGCCAACTACTGGGGCAAGCACCTCGGCGTGATCAAGCTCGGCCTGAAGTTCGACGGCAAGACGTGGAGCGTCGACAAGTCGCAGACCACCGTCGAGGCGCGACCGATCCAGAACGCCGACAAGAGCTACGTCGCGGCCGATCCGTCCGTGTCCGCCGCGATCGCCGCCGAGCACCAGGCGACGATCGACTACGTGAAGACGCCGATCGGCTCGACCGACTACCGGATGAACTCGTACTTCGCCGATGTCGGCGACCCGGGTGCGATCCAGATCGTCAACGAGGCGCAGGCCGACTACGTGAAGACCTACGTGCAGGCGAACCTGCCGCAATACGCGTCGCTGCCGGTGCTGTCGGTCAGCGCGCCGTTCAAGAGCGGCTTCGGCGGCGGCACCGACTACACCGACGTCGCGCCGGGTGCGCTCGCGATCAACAACGCGGCCGACCTGTACCTGTACCCGAACACCGTGTACGCGGTGAAGGTGAGCGGCGCCGACGTGAAGAACTGGCTCGAAACGGCCGCGAAGCGCTTCAACCGCATCGACCCCACCAAGGCGACCGTGCAGCCGCTCGTCAGCACGTTCCCCGGCTACAACTTCGACATGTTCACGTCGGCCGATCTCGCGTATGAAATCGACGTCACGCAGCCGGTCGGCAGCCGGATCAGGAACCTGACGTACAAGGGGGCGGCGATCGACCCGAACGCGCAGTTCATCGTCGCGACCAACAACTACCGCGCGAGCGGCGGCGGCAACTTCCCGGGCCTCGACGGCAGCAAGACGATCTTCGCGTCGCCGGATGCGAACCGCGACGTGCTGATCGCGTTCATCAAGAAGCGCGGCGCGATCACGCGCACGGCCGACGGCGCGCAGCGCAGCTGGCGCTTCACGAAGCTCGCGAGCTCGGTCGCGCACGTGCAGTTCGCGTCCGCGCCGAACCGCCTCGGCGACGCGGCGGCGGCCGGCCTGACCGGCATCACGCAGGTCGCGGCCGACGACGGCTCGGGCAAGAACCTCGCCACCTACGAAATCGACCTCACGCAATGAGACCCGCGATGCAACCGATCCGGACGATGCGGCCGGCCGAAACCGGCCTCGCCGCCGCCGCGCGGCGCCTGCTGCGCGCGAAACTCCCGCCGGCCGCGCTGCTCGCGGCGGCGGCCGTGACCGTCGCGGCCGTCGTCGCGGCGACCGGCCTGCGCGGCGCCGGCCCCGCGCCGAGCGCCGCGCAGCTCGACGAGTGGCAGGCGATGGTCACCCAGGCCACCGAGCCGCATGCGCTCGCGCAGTTGCGCACGCTGGCGCGCCGCGGCTCGGGCGACGCGCAGGCGGCGCTCGGCATCGCGCTCGTCGACGCGCGCGAACCGGGGCTGCGCGACGAGGGACGCGGCTGGCTGGAAACGGCCGCGGCGGCAGACAGCAAGGCCGACGCGCCGGCCGCCCGGCGCGCGCAGCTCGCGCTCGGCAAGGCGTTGCTGCTCGGCAGCAGCGACATGCCGAAGGACTACGCACGCGCCCGCACGCTGCTCGGCGAAGCGGCCGCGCAGGGCGACCCGGCCGCCGCGTATTACCTCGGGCTGATCTATCGCAGCGGCTACGGCGTCGCCGCCGATCCCGTGCAGGCCGCGCACTGGTTCGACGCCGCGTCGCGCGCGGACATCCCGGCCGCGGACTTCATGCTCGCGAACGCGTACCGCGAAGGCAGCGGCGTGCCGCGCGACGAGGCGCGCGCGCTGGCGCTGTATCGCCGCGCCGCCGAGCACGAACTGCCGGAAGCCGTGCAGACGCTCGCGATGGCCTATCGCAACGGCGAACTCGGGCTCAAGCCCGACGCGGACGAGTTCCACGCGCAGTGGATCGAGACCGCGCACGCGCTGAAGCACCCGGTCGTCGCGCCGTAACGGTTCGTCCGCACGCACCGGCATCACGCTGGCTGCATGACGCGCATGCCCCGACGCCCCGCGCATCGATTGCCCGACAACGGAATCGATCGGGGGCGCGGGCGTACGCGCCTGTTGCATTGCCGCCATCCGGCTGCTCCACGTCGATCGTTCGACACGCGGCAATGCATTAACATGCAGCCTCACAATAAAACCTGAGAGAACTGCATCCATGTCCCATCGCCTTTCCAGGCTTGGTGCCGCTGCCGTCGGCGCCGTCGCCCTCGTCATTGCCGGCGCACCGCTCACCGCACTCGCCGCGCCGCCCGCCCAGCCCGACATCTTCAACGCCGCGCTTTGCAAGCCGCCGTTCACGTCGGATCTGATGGACTCGATCTACAACACCGCCAAGGCAGCCGATCCGAAACCGGACGAGTCGATGCTGGGTGCCGCGGTCTATCGCCTGCCGGAGCCGATCCACCGCGACGGCTTCACGACGCAGCAGGTCGTGTTCGTCAGTACCGGGATCGGCGTGCTCGTGGACGGCGAGGTGGCCGATCAGCTCGCGAAACGCTACCAGCTCACCCTCGAGAAGGGCCACCTGCTGGGTGCGTCGTCCGTCGGCTATTCGCGCCGGCTGACGGTCCGTGGCCCGGGCGGCGCGCTGATCCTCGTGTCGGCCCGCCAGGGCCCGGCGCTGAAGGGCAAGACGCTGCTGGCCTGCGAAATGACGTCCGAGGAGGACATCAAGGCGCTGGAGCGGATGGAAAAGCATTGAGCGGTGCGGCGCTGCGGCGCCGCTCGCGTGCAGGCGGCCGGCGCGCTGCCCTGCCAGTCGCGCGCGTCGCCCGACGCGCGCCAGCGCCCCCTGTCGCTACAATAGGCGCCATGAACGCCCCCACCTCCTCCGACACGCCCGATTCCGGCGACGCGCACATCGCGCGCAACCGGCTCGAGGCGCACCTGGACGCCGCGCCGCGTGCGTGGCCGCTCGACATCGTCGCCGCCACCGGCTCGACCAACGCCGACGTCGCCACCCGGCTCAAGGCGCTGCCGCGCAACGCGAACGCGTTGCCCGCGCCACTCGTGCGCGTCGCGTTCGAGCAGACGGCCGGCCGCGGCCGGCAGGGCCGCCCATGGTTCGCGCAGCCCGGCAATGCGCTGCTGTGCTCGGTCGGCTGCATCGTGCCGCGCCCCGTCGAAGCACTCGGCGGCCTCAGCATCGCGATCGGCGTTGCGCTCGCCGAAGGGCTGGCCGCGCTGCCGCTCGACGCCCATACGCGCGTCGCGCTCAAATGGCCGAACGACCTGCTGCTGACCGCCACCGACGACGGCACGCCGCGCATCGTCGGCAAGCTCGCCGGGATCCTGATCGAAACCGCGTGGACCAGCGCCGACGCCACCGCCGTCGTGATCGGCTTCGGCATCAACGTGCGCGGCGCGGAGGCCGTCGCCGCGCAGGTCGACGCGCTGCGCGCGCGCGAAGCGACGCTCGCGAGCGGGCTGCCGCCCGCCGCGCTGTCGATCGCGTGCGCATCGGCCAATCTCACCGATACGCTTGCCGCGTCGCTGAACGCACTCACGCCCGCGCTCGCGCAGTTCGGCGCCGAAGGGCTCGCGCCGTTCCTGCCGCGCTGGCACGCGCTGCACGCGTACGCGGGGCGCGAAGTCGTGCTGCTCGAACAGGGCGTCGAACGCGTGCGCGGCATCGCGACGGGCATCGACGCGACCGGCCAGCTGCTGCTCGATACGCCGGACGGCGTGCAGGCGATCGCCGCCGGCGACGTGTCGCTGCGCGAAGCGCAATGAACGAGCCACACCTGCTGATCGACGCCGGCAACAGCCGGATCAAGTGGGCGCTCGCCGATGCGCAGCGCACGCTCGTCGAGACGGGCGCGTTCGGCCACACACGCGACGGCGGCACCGATCCCGACTGGTCGGCCCTGCCGCGTCCGCGCGGCGCGTGGATCTCGAACGTCGCGGGCGCCGACGTGGCCGCCCGGCTCGACGCGCTGCTCGATGCACGCTGGCCGGGCCTGCCGCGCACGACGATACGCTCGCGTCACACGCAATGCGGCGTGACGAACGGCTATACGACGCCCGACCAGCTCGGCAGCGACCGCTGGGCCGGCCTGATCGGCGCGCACGCGGCGTTTCCGGGCGAGCACCTGCTGATCGCGACGTTCGGCACCGCGACGACGCTCGAGGCGCTGCGCGCGGACGGCCGCTTCACGGGCGGCCTGATCGCACCGGGCTGGGCGCTGATGATGCGCGCGCTCGGCACGCACACCGCGCAGTTGCCGACGCTGACCACCGACATCGCGAGCGGCCTGCTCGCGGGTGCGCAGGCCGAACCGTTCCAGGTCGATACGCCGCGCTCGCTGTCGGCCGGCTGCCTGTACGCGCAGGCCGGGCTGATCGAACGCGCGTGGCGCGATCTCGCCGATGCATGGCAGGCGCCCGTGCGGCTCGTGCTGGCCGGCGGCGCGGCGGACGATGTCGCGCGTGCGCTGACGCTTCCGCATACGCGGCACGATGCATTGATCCTGTCCGGACTTGCGCTGATCGCCGCGGCAGCGGCAGAGGCGCAGGCGTGACGGGAAGCGCCGGCATCGCGCCGGCGCACGGCAACGCGCGCCCATGCGGGCCGGCGTCACGATGACGGTGAAGAACGGGCCGCGCCATGACGGCAGCCCGCAAGCACGGTCAACGGAAGGAATGAGAAGGAACGAAATAGCCGGCCATGCGGCCGGCCCGATTGAATGACGTGAACCACGTCAAATGACGACGAGGAGTGTCGACGATGCTGCGCTGGCTGATCGCTGTTCTCTTTCTCGCCAACATGCTTGCGTTCGTGGTGACGCGCGGCGTGTTCGGGCCGCTGCCGGCAGCCGGCCCGCGCGAACCGGGCGTGCTGGCGCGGCAGGTACGGCCCGATGCGCTGCGCGTAACGCCGCTCGCACAGGCCACCGACCAGCCCGTCATCGGCAGCCCGATCGCGCCGCCGGCCGTCACGGCCGAGCCGCTCGCGGCGTCCGCGCCCTGACCGAGCCGGGCCGCGCTCAGGACTGCTGCGCGCGCACCTTCTTCAGCAACGCGGTGGTCGAGCGATCGTGCTCGAACGGAATCGCCAGCGCCCGGCCACCCCAGCCGCGCACCAGCGCCGATTCCGGCAACGCATCCATGTCGTAGTCGCCACCTTTCACGAGGATGTCCGGCCGGACGGCCTCGATCAGCGACACGGGCGTCTTTTCCTCGAACGTCACGACCCAGTCGACGCTTTCCAGCGCCGCGAGCAGCGCCGCACGGTCTTCCTCGCGATTGATCGGCCGGTCGTCGCCCTTGCCGAGCATGCGTACCGACGCGTCGCTGTTCACGCCGACGATCAGGCATGCGCCGAGCGCTTTCGCGTCGGCGAGATACGTGACGTGGCCGCGGTGCAGGATGTCGAATACGCCGTTGGTGAACACGACGGGCGACGGCAGCGACGCGCGCAGGGCGACGAGGGCATCACGGGTGATCAGCTTGCGTTCGAAGGTGGCGGACATGATGGAAGTCGGACGGAATGGGCAACGGCGCACGCGGCGGCGGCGGCAGATAAAAAGCCCGCCGGACTGACCGGGCGGGCTTCATGCAACCGGTGCGACATCGGGCAACGCGGCCGGCGGGATTCACGCCGGCTGCGGCGCCAACCGGCCTCAGGCCGGCTGCGCGGCCGACGACGGGCCGCTTTCGGCCTGCAGGCGGCCGGTGACTTCCTTGCGGTAGCGGTTCAGCTCCTGTGCGGTCGCGAACGTGCGCTCGAACAGGATCGACAGGTTGTGCAGGATCCGCTCGACCACCTTCTTTTCCCACTCGCCGTCGAAACGGATCTGCTCGTCGAGCCAGCGCTCGAGCCATTCCGGATCGGGCAGGCGCGACTGCACGGTGTCGCGCGGGAACAGCGCCTGGTTCACGTGCAGGTTGGTCGGGTGCAGCGGCTTCTCGGTGCGGCGCGCCGACGCCATCAGCACGCCGATCTTCGCGAACGCGGCACGTGCGACGTCGCCGCAGTTGTTCAGCGCCTTCTTCATGTAGCGCAGGTACGCGCCGCCGTGGCGTGCTTCATCGCGCGAGATCGTTTCGTAGATCTGCTTGATGACCGGCTCGGTGTGCCAGTCGGCCGCGCAACGGTACCAGTGGTTCAGGCGGATCTCGCCGCAGAAGTGCAGCATCAGCGTCTCGAGCGGCGGCGCCGGGTCGAACTGGAAGCGCACCGCGTGCAGTTCCTCTTCGGTCGGCACCATTTCCGGCTTGAAGCGGCGCAGGTATTCCATCAGCACGAGCGAATGCTTCTGCTCTTCGAAGAACCACACGCTCATGAACGCGGAAAAGTCGCTGTCGTGCTGGTTGTCGCGCAGGAACATTTCCGTCGCGGGCAGCGCCGACCATTCGGTGATCGCGTTCATCTTGATCGTCTTCGCCTGCTCGTCGGTAAGCAGCGAAGCGTCGAACTTGTCCCACGGAATGTCCTTCTCCATGTCCCAGCGGACGGCTTCGAGCGATCGGTAAAGTTCCGGATAAAGCATCGTGTTCATGATGGTCCCACCCCTGTTCTGCGCAATGCGACTTCTCTAAACGTGACTGTTGCCGCGCAAGCACGCCCGAGCGCGCTTTTTGCAGCCAAGACTGTAATTTTACGCGGGAAACCGACCCGCCGGACGGTGATTCCTCGTCCGGCAGCCGGGCGGCCGCGCCGCCGCCGTTGCGGCATGCCGCAGCCACGCTCCGCGAACGGAACCGGCTGCACGCTTGCCTGAGTGGGGGCCGGCGCTGGCCGGCTCGTTGGCGCGCCCGTCCCCTGCCCCAGGCGGGTTCCCCGAAAGGTCCCGTGCGGATGCCGGATCGGCGGGCTGCTCGATATGGTGTATACGGCGGCGGCCATGATATCACGCGTACATGACGGTTCCGAGACGCCTGCCCTGTCGTGCGCCGCCAATCCCGGTGCGGCGATCGGTCGCGGCCGACCGTCGCGAAAACGCAACCTTACATTGTCCTGCAAGCATCAGACCCGTATTTCGCCGGTCGCGAGGCCGTCTTCCGGCGGCATGCCGGCGGCCGGCGCGCTGCCGCCGTCCGCCCGCGCGATCCACCCGGCCAGCGTGTCGCGCTGCGCGCGCCCGTCGCGATAGCCGAGCTCGATCAGTTCACGCGTAAAAGCCTCCTCGAACAGCAGGTAACTCGCGAACGACGCGCCGGCCGGCTGGCTGCCGCCGATCGCGCCGAGCAGCCCGCGCATCGTCGCCGGCATCTGCTTCAGGTGCTTCGCGGCGATCAGCTCGATGCGCTCGGACGGCGCGATCGCGAGCACGTCGACGTGCCGCCAGCCGCTGTCCATCTCGACCTGGTGCGGCAGGTGCTCGATCATCCGGTTGATGTGCTCGATGCGCTCGATGTCCGAGCCGATCGAGTCGAGGAACACGCTCGCGAGCACCTGCTGGCCGATCTGCGCGGGCGTCGGGTAGCCGCGTACCAGCCCCGCGCCGTTCGCGGCCGGAATCTCGGGCCGCGGGTCGGCCGCGCCGACCACGACGATCCGGTCGGCGCCGAAGTGGATCGCGGGCGACAGCGGTGCGATCTGCCGGATCGACCCGTCGCCGAAGTATTCGATCTGCCCGTCGAGCACGAGCGGCACGGCCGGGAACACGAACGGAATCGCCGACGACGCGAGCAGGTGCGACGCCGACAGGTCGACCAGCCGCGCGGTGCGCTGCGCGCGCCGCCACGCCTGGATCGGCTGGGCCGCCTGGTAGAACGTGAGATGCCGCCCGCTCGAATAGCTGAGCGCCGTCACCGCGAGCGCGTGCAGCAGGCGCGCCTCGAGCATCTGTTCGATCCGGTGGAAACTCAACTCGCGCTGCAGCAGGTGCGCGAGCGGCGCGTTGTCGAGCAGCCCGCGCGGCGAACGGCGGGCCGCCCAGCCGAAGGTCATCGCCGCGAGCCAGCGCGCGCCGGCGGCCGCGATGCCGAGCCAGTCGGTGCGGTACACGTAATCCGCGCGCAACGGCTCCCAGAATTCGAGCAGGCGCCGCACGCCGTGGGAAAAATCGTCCGCGTGGCTCGCGATCGACGTCGCGTTGATCGCGCCGGCCGACGAGCCGCACACGACCGCGAACGGCAGCGTGTGCCGCTGCGGATCGGCTTCGCGCGCGATCTCGGCCAGCGCCTTCAGCACGCCGACCTGATAGGCGGCACGTGCGCCGCCTCCCATCAGAACGAGCGCGAGCCGCATGATCGACCTGCTACCTGCGCCGCGTCACGTTGAGCGCTTCGGCGGACGGGTTTCGGGCGACGATGCGGCTGCCGCGCGCGCCGCGGCCGAACCGGCCGCACCGGCCGACTTCGCGCGCTTCGCGGCAGGCTTGCGCGGCGCGGCGGCGGCCGGTGCAGGCTTCGCGGCCGGCTCCGGCGCAGCGGCCGCGTCCGGCGGCGCATCGCCCGGCGCCGTGGGCTGCATGCCCGGCTGCGCCATCGCGAGGCTCGCGAGCTGATTGAACTGCGACTGCAGCAGGTTCCACCAGCCCGATGGGTCGAAGGCCTGCTGCGCGGCGTCGCCCGACGCTGCCTCCGACGCGTCGGCATCCGGTGCCGGCGGTGCGTCGTTCGACGCCCCCGACGCGTGTTTCGCCGCATGCGCGGCCGCGACGGCCGCTTCCTCGGCCGCCGACATCGAGCTCTGCGCGAACGCGCCGAACGCACGCAGCGTCGCGAGCGTCGCGCGCTGCACCTCGAGCGCCTGGATCGCGGACTGCAGCATCCCGAGATTGAGCTTCAGCCACTGCTCGACCGCGCGCAGATCGGTGATCCGCTTGTCGAGTTCCTCGACGCTCGTGAGCGGCGCCATCATGTCGGACATGCTCGACAGCGACGGCGGCAGCCCTTGCGTGGCGCCCGGGAACGACGTCATCCCGCCGAACGGCGACATCCGCATCATGTCCCACATCCGGTCCATCATGTCGGCGGGCTTGAAGCCGGCAAAGCCGGCGAAAGGGTTGGAGCCGGAGGCATCGGTCGTCATACGGGCATCCTGGTTGACTGGGTGAGAGCGAGGCGGCCGCCATGCGTCGCGCGAGCCGCGCCTGGATCGATCATAGCGCCAGCGCGTGTCAGAACGGCGCGTCGCCGGGAAACTCGGGCGGGCGCCGCTCGCGCAGCGAGCGGATGCCTTCCTGCACGTCGGGCCCCGAAAAACCCATGAATTCGAGCGCCAGCGACGTATCGAAGGTCGGCCCGGCCGTACGCAGCCAGTTGTTCAATGCGTACTTGGTCCAGCGGATCGCCGACTGCGAACCGTGCGCGAGCCGCTCGGCCACTTCGTAGGCCTTCGGCAGCAGGTCGGCCGGCTCGACCGCGAGCGACACCAGCCCGATCCGCTCGGCCTCCTCGCCGCTCACCGGCTCGCACAGCATCAGGTAGTACTTCGCCTTCGCCATCCCGCACAGCAGCGGCCACACGATCGCCGCATGGTCGCCGGCCGCGACGCCGAGCCGCGTGTGGCCGTCGATGATGCGCGCATCCTTCGCGGCGATCGAGATGTCGGCGAGCAGCCCGGCGACGAGCCCCGCGCCGACGGCCGGGCCATGCATCGCCGACACGATCGGCTTGCTGCAGTTGATCACGTTGTAGACGAGGTCGCGCGCCTCGCGCCACACGCGGGCGCGCACGTCGAAGTCGTTCGCCATGTCCTCGACGAGCGCGAGGTCGCCGCCCGCCGAGAAGCCCTTGCCTTCGCCGCGAATGACCGCGACGCGCGTATCGGGATCGCGGTCGACGTCGCGCCAGATGTCGGCGAGCTCGCGATGCATTCGTGCGTTCGCGGTCGCGAGGCCGCTGCGGTTCGCACCCTCGCCGCTCATCACGATATCGAGCACGCCATGGTCGCGGCGCGTCACCTTCAATGCTTCGTAACCGCCGTACGCGGCGAGATTGGCCATGCGCTGCTCCTTGCCCGAGGTTCTCGAACCCCTGAATCGAGTGTAGCCAAGCCCGCGCGGGCAAACATCAGGCGAAACCCGGCGCGCGGGCCGGGCCCGGGTTTCGCGAAAGCGGAGCGCTGCGTGCTCCGCGTGACTTACGCCGCGCCGTCGGGCGGCGCGACCGACTGCTCGATCGCGCCGAAGATCGACTTGCCGGCCGTGTCGAACATCTCGATGCGCACGGTGTCGCCGTAGCGCATGAATTCCGTCTGCGGCGCACCGTGCTCGATCGTCTCGAGGCAGCGCTTCTCGGCGATGCAGCAGTAGCCGCGCTTCGCGTCCTTGTTCGACACCGTGCCCGAGCCGACGATCGAGCCGGCGCGCAGGTTGCGCGTCTTCGCTGCGTGCGCAATCAGCTGGCCGAAGTGGAACACCATGTCGGTGCCCGCATCGGGCTGGCCGACCTTCTTGCCGTTCCAGTGGACGATCATCGGCCGGTGCACGCGGCCTTCGCGCCATTCGTCGCCGAGCTCGTCGGGCGTCACGGCGACCGGCGCGAACGCGGTGGCCGGCTTGCTCTGGAAGAAGCCGAAGCCCTTCGCGAGCTCCGCCGGAATCAGGTTGCGCAGCGACACGTCGTTCACCAGCGTGACGAGCCGCACGGCCTTCAGCGCTTCGTCGGGCGTCGCGCTCATCCGCACGTCGCCCGTGATCACCGCGACTTCCGCCTCGAAATCGATGCCCCATTCCTCGGACGGGCACACGACGTCGTCGCGGGCCCCAAGAAAATCGTCGCTGCCGCCCTGGTACATCAGCGGGTCGGTCCAGAATTCGGGCGGCATCTCCGCGCCGCGCGCGCGGCGCACGAGCTCGACGTGGTTCACGTACGCGGAGCCGTCGGCCCACTGGAACGCGCGCGGCAGCGGTGCCATGCAGTTGGCCGGATCGAACGCGAAGGAATTGCGCGCGCGACCATGGTTCAGCGCGTCGTACAGGTCGCGCAGCTGCGGCGCGTAGAACGCCCAGTCGTCGAGGACGCGCTGCAGCGTCGGCGCGATCGCGTCGGCGATCGCCGCGGTGTGCAGGTCGCGCGACACGACGATCAGCTGGCCGTCGCGCGTGCCGTCCTTCAGCGAAGCAAGTTTCATAGGGGGACTCTGGCGTTGTAGTGACGATGGAGGGAATCTATTTTACGATGGTGAATCCCTGCGGCGCGCGGCGATCGTGCGCGCTGTTTTCGCCCCGATTCCTTTCGCCTTTTCGCGCACCTGCCGCCCATGCCCGCCAGCCCGCTTCCCGACGACGATCTCGCCGACTCCGACACCGACGACGCTGCTTCCGGCGAGCACGGCGAGAAGGTCCGTTCCGGCATCCAGTCGATCGAGGTCGGCTTCCGCCTGCTCGACGTGCTGACGAGCGAGCCGCGCGCGATGATGCTGCGCGACCTCGCGCAGCGCGCGGGCATGAGTCCTGCGAAGGCGCACCGTTACCTGGTCAGCTTCTCGCGGCTCGGCGTGGTGTCGCAGGACCCCGTCTCGGGCCGCTACGAGCTCGGCGGCTTCGCGCTGCAGATGGGGCTCGCGCGGCTCGCACGCGTCGACGGCGTGAAGCTCGCCCGGATCGCGCTGACCGAATTCCGCGATCGGCTCGACCAGACGGTCGGCATCGCCGTGTGGGGCAACCAGGGGCCGACGATCGTGCACTGGATGGAATCGAGCCACCCGGCGAAGGCGTCGCTGAAGCTCGGCGACGTGATGCCGCTGCTCGGCTCCGCGACGGGGCTGCTGTTCGCCGCGTACCTGCCGCGCAGCAAGACCGCCGCGATGCTCGAGCGCGAACTCGCCGATACGCGCCGCTCGCCGCACCACGGCGGCCCGCGCACGCTCGACGAGGTCGACGCGGTGCTCGCCGACGTGCGCCGGCACGAGGCCGCGCGCGTCGAGGGGATGCTGCTGCCGACGATCCACGCGTTCTGCATGCCCGTGTTCGATGCGGTCGGCGAACTCGCGCTCGCGATCGTCGCGCTCGGCCAGGAAGGCTCGTTCGACATTGCATGGGGCGGCGAGATCGACACCGCGCTGCGCGCCTGCGCGCAGAAACTGTCTTACGAACTCGGCTATAGTCCCGACGCGCGCGACGCCTGACGCATCCGGCACCTGCCCCCCGGCACCTGCCCGCCAAGCAGCGCGAACGCGCGGCGCATTCGGCAGTCCGATTCCTGTGGCGCGCGCTGCGCGCCCGACGTCACGCGAACGCCCGATCCTGTTCCGATACCCATGCAGCCTGCCGACACCCGCCCGAGTCACGCCTTGCCCCGCCACTGGCTGCGCGTGGGCATTGCGCTCGTCATCGTGCTGGTGCTGCACGCGCTCGCCGCGTTCTGGCTGATGCGCAACCGCGATGCGTTCACGCCGCCCCCACCCGCCGAAGTCCCCGTGCAGATCGAGCTGCTGAAACCGCAACCGATCGAGCGCCAGCCCGCGCCGCCTGCGCCGAAGCCGGTCGAGCAGCCGGCCGCGCCCGCACCGGCGGCCCCGAAGGCCGCCGCACCGAAACCCGCGCCTGAGCCAGTCCTCACGTCGACGCAAACGGCCGAGCACGGCGAGCCGCCGGCCGCCGCGTCCGCGGCAAGTGGCGTGCCGGCCGCATCGGGCGCACATGCCGCGTCGGCTGCCGGCGCCGCCAGCGCCGCGACGCCGGGCCCCGCGACGAACGGCGTGAAGTTCATCGCGCCGCCGTCCGGCGATCTCCAGTACGACACGTTCTACAACGGCATGCAGAACATGATCGGGACGATCCACTGGCGCACCGACGGGCACACCTACGATCTGTCGGTGTCGATGCCCGTGCCGTTCGTCGGCCCGTTCACCTATCGCAGCGAAGGCCGCATCGACGCGTTCGGCGTCGCACCCGACCGCTACGTCGAGAAGCGCGGCAAACGGCCGGAAGACATCGCGATCTTCAACCGCGAGATCCGGCAGGTCGTGTTCACCCGCACGCCGAACAACGCGCCGCTGCCCGACGGCGTGCAGGACCGCTTCAGCATGCTGATGCAGCTGTCGGGGCTCGTGCGCGGCAATCCGTCCGCGTACAAGCCGGGCGTCACGCAGCAGTTCTTCGTGATCGACAACAACAGCGGCGAAACCTGGCCGATCACCGTGATCGGCGACGAGCAGGTGCAGACGCAGGCCGGCATCATCGGGGCGCGGCACTTCATGCGCCTGCCGCGGCGCGACGGCGACACGCGCCGCATCGACATGTGGCTCGCACCGTCGCTCGGCTGGCTGCCCGCGCGGCTCGTGCAGACCGAACCGAACGGCGCGCAGATCGAGCTGTTGTGGCATGGCCGGCTCGCGGCGCCGGGCGCGCCGTCCGACGAAGCACCCGCAAGCGGCGCAACGCATGCACCCGCCGGTGCACCGACACCCGACGCATCGGCCGCTCCCGCCGCGGAACCGGCACAACCCGCGCCGCCGGCCACCGTGCAACCGCCGGCACAACCGGCTGCACCGCCCGCGCCCTCGCCTGTCACATCGCCTGTCACACAGTGAACTCGCGCGCGAACGCACGCGATTCGGCAATTTCGACCGATTACAGATTTCCGTGAAATGGCCGATGACACTCTTTAACAACTATTTCCGTCCACCGGCAGACAATGGGAAACGTTTCATAGACATCGGCTTCTAACCGATACACCCCATGCAGACGGGAACGGGGTGTGCAGCGCAAGCCCCTTGAAACCGGCAAGGCTCGCCCCACCTAGGGGACAACAAGGCCAGATGCCACTGCGAAGAGGAGTGCCGCCATGCAAATGATCTACAACAGCCCCAACTACTGCGTCGTCGAATTTGCGCCGCAGGCCGGCCACCACCTGATGAATGCCGGCGGATATGAAATCGTCGACAAGAACGCGCAGCGCGAAATCTTCATCGACGGCGAACTTGCCGAACGATTCCGCGCGCACGTGAAGCAGTTGATCGAGGATGAACCGTCGCTCGATGAAGTCGACGAATTCCTCGGACAATTCGACAGCCTGATGATGATGCCCGTCGTTCTGCACTGACGACCGCGGCCCGGCGCCTCGTGCGCCCGGGCCATTCGCCGCGCATCGACGCGGCGCCGCGAGCACTCCCATCCTGCCCCCGCCCGGTTCGCCGGCGGGGGTTTTTCATTTGGCGGCCCGGGCGGCGCGGCGCAAGGCCGGGCGGCGCCCATGCGCACCGGCTACAATGACGGTTTTCCCGTCTTCGCCGGTCTTTCGCCC
Source organism: Burkholderia sp. HI2714 (assembly GCF_002223085.1). Classification (NCBI taxonomy): domain Bacteria; kingdom Pseudomonadati; phylum Pseudomonadota; class Betaproteobacteria; order Burkholderiales; family Burkholderiaceae; genus Burkholderia; species Burkholderia sp. HI2714. The sequence continues at coordinate 106,129 of NZ_NKFM01000029.1, forward strand.
ATGTCTGCGACTCCTCTCGCCGCTTCCGTCCCGCTCGACGCGCCCTACACGCGCGGCGCCGCACTGCCTGCGCTGCTCAAATCGCGCATCCTGATCCTCGACGGCGCGATGGGCACGATGATCCAGCGCTACAAGCTCGACGAAGCCGCGTATCGCGGCGAGCGCTTTAAGGATTTCCCGCGCGACATCAAGGGCAACAACGAACTGCTGTCGATCACGCAGCCGCAGATCATCCGCGAGATCCACGACCAGTACTTCGCGGCCGGCGCCGACATCGTCGAGACCAACACGTTCGGCGCGACGACCGTCGCGCAGTCCGACTACGAGATGGAAGATCTCGTCGTCGAGATGAACCTCGAATCGGCGAAGCTCGCGCGCGAAGCGGCCGAGAAATACGCGACGCCCGACAAGCCGCGCTTCGTCGCGGGCGCGATCGGGCCGACGCCGAAGACGGCCAGCATCTCGCCGGACGTCAACGATCCGGGCGCACGCAACGTCACGTTCGACGAGTTGCGCGCGTCGTACTACCAGCAGGCGAAGGCGCTGCTCGACGGCGGCGTCGACCTGTTCCTCGTCGAGACGATCTTCGACACGCTGAACGCAAAGGCCGCGCTGTTCGCGCTCGACGAGCTGTTCGAGGACACCGGCGAGCGCCTGCCGATCATGATCTCGGGCACCGTCACCGATGCGTCGGGCCGGATCCTGTCGGGCCAGACGGTCGAGGCGTTCTGGAATTCGCTGCGCCACGCGAAGCCGCTCACGTTCGGCCTGAACTGCGCGCTCGGCGCGGCGCTGATGCGCCCGTACATCGCCGAGCTCGCGAAGCTGTGCGACACGTACGTGTCGTGCTACCCGAACGCGGGCCTGCCGAACCCGATGGCCGAGACGGGCTTCGACGAGACGCCGGACGTCACGTCGGGCCTCCTGAAGGAATTCGCGCAAGCCGGGCTCGTGAACCTCGCGGGCGGCTGCTGCGGCACGACGCCCGAACACATCGCCGAGATCGCGAAGGCGCTCGCCGACGTGAAGCCGCGCCGCTGGCCGAACCAGTACAGCGACAACGCCTGACCCGACCGCCCCACGTCCTTCATCACCAGAATTCGCACCGCCATGACCGATCACATGATGCGCCTTGCCGGCCTCGAGCCGTTCAACGTCACGCCCGGAACGCTCTTCATCAACGTGGGTGAGCGCACCAACGTCACCGGCTCGAAGGCGTTCGCACGCATGATCCTCAACGGCCAGTTCGACGAGGCGCTCGCGGTCGCGCGCCAGCAGGTCGAGAACGGCGCGCAGGTGATCGACATCAACATGGACGAGGCGATGCTCGACTCGAAGGCGGCGATGGTGCGCTTCCTGAATCTCATCGCATCCGAGCCGGACATCGCGCGCGTGCCGATCATGATCGACTCGTCGAAGTGGGAAGTGATCGAAGCGGGCCTGAAGTGCGTGCAGGGCAAGGCGATCGTCAACTCGATCTCGCTGAAGGAAGGCGAGGACGCGTTCCGCCACCACGCGCACCTGATCCGCCGCTACGGCGCGGCGGCCGTGGTGATGGCATTCGACGAGCAAGGCCAGGCCGATACGTTCGCGCGCAAGACCGAGATCTGCAAACGCTCGTACGACTTCCTCGTGAACGAAGTCGGCTTCCCGCCGGAAGACATCATCTTCGACCCGAACATCTTCGCGGTCGCGACCGGCATCGAGGAGCACAACAACTACGCGGTCGACTTCATCGAGGCAACCCGCTGGATCAAGCAGAACCTGCCGTACGCGAAGGTGAGCGGCGGCGTGTCGAACGTGTCGTTCTCGTTCCGCGGCAACGATCCGGTGCGCGAGGCGATCCACACCGTGTTCCTGTACCACGCGATCCAGGCGGGGATGGACATGGGCATCGTCAACGCGGGCCAGCTCGGCGTGTACGCCGATCTCGACGCGGAGCTGCGCGAGCGTGTCGAGGACGTGATCCTGAACCGCCGCGACGATTCGACCGACCGCCTGCTCGAGATCGCCGACAAGTTCAAGGCGGGGGGCGCGAAGAAGGAAGAGAACCTCGAGTGGCGCAACCAGCCGGTCGAGAAGCGGCTCTCGCATGCGCTGGTGCACGGCATCACGAACTTCATCGTCGAGGATACCGAAGAAGTGCGCGCGAAGATCGCCGCGGCCGGCGGCCGCCCGATCAACGTGATCGAAGGGCCGCTGATGGACGGGATGAACATCGTCGGCGACTTGTTCGGCCAGGGCAAGATGTTCCTGCCGCAGGTCGTGAAATCGGCGCGCGTGATGAAGCAGGCGGTCGCGCACCTGATCCCGTTCATCGAGGAAGAAAAGCGCCTGCTCGCGGAAGCGGGCGGCGACGTGCGCGCGAAGGGCAAGATCGTCATCGCGACCGTGAAGGGCGACGTGCACGACATCGGCAAGAACATCGTGTCGGTCGTGCTCCAGTGCAACAACTTCGAAGTGGTCAACATGGGCGTGATGGTCCCGTGCAACGAGATCCTCGCGAAGGCGAAGGTCGAGGGCGCGGACATCATCGGGCTTTCAGGCCTCATCACGCCGAGCCTCGAGGAAATGGCGTACGTCGCGTCCGAAATGCAGCGCGACGACTACTTCCGCGTGAAGAAGATCCCGCTGCTGATCGGCGGCGCAACGACCTCGCGCGTGCACACGGCCGTGAAGATCGCGCCGCACTACGAAGGCCCGGTGGTCTACGTGCCGGACGCGTCGCGCTCGGTGTCGGTCGCGTCCAGCCTGCTGTCCGACGAAGGCGCGACGAAGTACCTCGACGAGCTGAAGTCCGACTACGAACGTATCCGCGACCAGCACGCGAACCGCAAGGCGCAGCCGATGGTCACGCTCGCCGAGGCGCGCGCGAACAAGACCAAGGTCGACTGGGCGGGCTACCAGCCGGTGAAGCCGAAGTTCATCGGCCGCCGCGTGTTCAAGAACTACGACCTGAGCGAGCTCGCGCAGTACATCGACTGGGGCCCGTTCTTCCAGACCTGGGATCTCGCGGGCCCGTACCCGGCGATCCTGAACGACGAGATCGTCGGCGAATCGGCGCGGCGCGTGTTCTCCGACGCGAAATCGATGCTCGCGCGCCTGATCCAGGGCCGCTGGCTGACCGCGAGCGGCGTGATCTCGCTGCTGCCGGCGAACACCGTCAACGACGACGACATCGAAATCTACAGCGACGAGTCGCGCTCGGAAGTGCTGCTCACGTGGCGCAACCTGCGCCAGCAGAGCGTGCGTCCGGTGGTCGACGGCGTGATGCGGCCGAACCGCTCGCTTGCCGACTTCATCGCGCCGAAGGAATCGGGCGTCGCCGACTACATCGGGATGTTCGCGGTGACGGCCGGCCTCGGCGTCGACGCGAAGGAAAAGCAGTTCGAAGCCGACCACGACGACTACAGCGCGATCATGCTGAAGGCGCTCGCCGACCGCTTCGCGGAAGCCTTCGCGGAAGCGATGCACGCGCGCGTGCGGCGCGAGCTGTGGGGCTACGCGAGCGGCGAGACGCTCGACAACGATGCGCTGATCGCGGAAAAGTACGCGGGCATCCGCCCGGCACCGGGCTATCCGGCCTGCCCCGACCACCTCGTGAAGCGCGACATGTTCGACGTGCTGCGCGCGGACGAGATCGGCATGAGCGTGACCGACTCGCTGGCGATGCTGCCGGCCGCGAGCGTGTCGGGCTTCTATCTCGCGCATCCGGACAGCACGTATTTCTCGGTCGGCAAAATCGGGCAGGATCAGCTCGAGGACTATGCGCAGCGCATGGCGCTGTCGCTCGACGACGCGCGCCGCGCGCTCGCGCCGCAGCTGTAACCGCGTCGACTGCGGCGACGCGCCGCTTCCATCGCCACGCGCCCCGATCCAGGGGCGCGTCGCACAACGGCGTGATTCCTCAGGATACCTAATCTCAATAATCGAGATCGAAATCCCTGCAACGCCGAGCTTTCGGGCCAACGCGCGTGGGCGACATGACACGCCCTTCTCCCTAAATCATTCCCGCCATGTCGACCTTCGAGATCCGGATCACCGAAACGCCCGCGGACAGCGCGAGTCCGTTCCCGCCGACGATCTACCGCGGCGAGCGCTGGGATCTGAGCCATCTGCGTCCATTGACATTCACCTGCGATCTGGAAACCGGCTTCGACGTGACGGTTCTGGTCCTGTTCTCCTGTCACTGCTTCACACGCAGCTTCAAATGGGACGGACGCACCCGCGACGCCATTCCGGACGACGAGATCTACGACGACGGCCGCGAGACACGCGTGCTCTGTGCGGACCGGTATCGCGCGTCACGGCAGCTGCTGCGCGGCGTGATCGTCGGGCTGGCGACGCGCCGGATCGTCGTCGCGGATGAACGGCAACCCAATTTCGTCACGGTGGAAGCGGTCGCATCGGACGGCACGCACCGCGTGTATGCCGTGTTCTTCGAGGTTGCGAAGGACAGGATCAGGAAACGCCGGCTCATCCTGCGCGTGCAGTCGGCCTACATGCTGGATGGCGGCCTGAACCGGCGCCAGCGGGAAGCCCGGAAAGTCGCGTTGCGCACGTTGCTGCGCGCAAGCCTGGAAGGCCGCAAGATCCGGGCGTAGAAAAACCAACGGCCGCCTTTCGGCAGCCGTCGCATGCGGGACTCTCTTTTCCGTCTTTCGACGAAATACCCACTCCAGGTGGGACCCGATTGCTCGGGCGGCGCTATGTTTTCGCACCCGCTTTCACATAGTCTTGCATTGAATTATAAGGAATTTCACCTTTCGGTCAAGGCAGGCGCCGCGCTCCCACCCCGATTTCGCGGCCGCCGTCCGGTCGGCGCGAATTTAATCAGACAAATGAAAAAGCCCGCTCGAACGCGGGCTTTTTGCTGTCCGGCGAACCGTTCGATCCGCCAGGCAACGAAGCTCAGAAGCCCCAGTGCACGTCGGCTTCGCCGGCTTTCGCTTCGCGCAGCATCGTCAGGAACGGCGCAACGCGCTGTGCCAGGCTCGCCGGCACTTCGTGGTGCGCGTGGTCGGCATCGTCCTCGTGGAAATGGCCGGCGTGCTCGGCGCGCTCCTGCTTCGCCTGCGCCACCGCGCCTTCCAGCTTGGCGATCGCGTGGTCCAGCTCGTCGTGCGTAATCACACCGCGCTCGCCCAGCTGCTTGCCGACGAGACCCAGCACATACACGGCGAAATCCTTCAGCACGTCGAGATCCTGTGCCGCCTTGCTCTTGAACGTAATCATGACAATTCCCTTTTCATCTTGTTGTGCCTGCGCGGCGCGGTTGGGGAACGCCGGCAGACCGGCGTCCGGCCTCGCGGACGCGGGCCGCCTGAGCGGCATATTAGCACCTGTTAAAATTCTGCGATCCCTGAAACGCGCGCTTAAAAAGCGCGCCGGCGGGCCGGCGTTTCCGGCCGCCACCAACGAAGCCTTCTACCAGCATGCTGCCAGCACACAAACAGACCCTCGAAGCCCTGCTCGCGGATAGCGTCAAGCAGGTCGCACACGCGCTGAAAGGCGCCGACGCGGCATCCGTCGCCCCCGTCATCACGCTGGAGCGCCCGAAGGTCGCCGCGCACGGCGACGTCGCGTGCAACGTCGCGATGCAGCTCGCGAAGCCGCTCGGCACGAACCCGCGCCAGCTCGCCGAGCAGATCGTCGCCGCCCTCACCGCCCAGCCGGGCGCGCAAGGCCTCGTCGAAGCCGCCGAGATCGCCGGCCCTGGCTTCATCAACCTGCGCCTGTCGGCCGCCGCGAAGCAGGCGGTGATCGCCGCCGTGTTCGACCAGGGCCGCGCGTTCGGCACGTCCGATCGCGAGAAAGGCAAACAAGTGTTGCTCGAATTCGTGTCGGCGAACCCGACCGGCCCGCTGCACGTCGGCCACGGCCGCCAGGCCGCGCTCGGCGACGTGCTCGCGAACGTGATCGCGAGCCAGGGCTACGCCGTGCACCGCGAGTTCTACTACAACGACGCGGGCGTGCAGATCGGCAACCTCGCGATCTCGACGCAGGCGCGCGCACGCGGCCTGAAGCCCGGCGACGCGGGCTGGCCGGAAGCCGCGTACAACGGCGAATACATCGCCGACATCGCACGCGACTTCCTGAACGGCGAAACGGTCGCCGCGTCGGACGGCGAGCCGGTCAAGGGCACGGGCGACGTCGAGGATCTCGACGCGATCCGCAAGTTCGCGGTCACGTACCTGCGTCGCGAGCAGGACATGGATCTGCAGGCATTCGGCGTGAAGTTCGACCAGTACTACCTCGAGTCGTCGCTGTACAGCGAAGGCCGTGTCGAGAAGACGGTCGACGCGCTGATCAAGGCCGGCATGACCTACGAGCAGGACGGCGCGCTGTGGCTGCGCACGACCGACGAAGGCGACGACAAGGATCGCGTGATGCGTAAGTCGGACGGCACGTACACGTACTTCGTGCCGGACGTCGCGTACCACGTGACGAAGTGGGAGCGCGGCTTCACGAAGGTGATCAACATCCAGGGTTCGGACCACCACGGCACGATCGCGCGCGTGCGCGCCGGCCTGCAGGGCCTGCACATCGGGATCCCGAAGGGCTACCCCGACTACGTGCTGCACAAGATGGTCACAGTGATGCGCGACGGCCAGGAAGTGAAGATCTCGAAGCGCGCGGGCAGCTACGTGACGGTGCGCGACCTGATCGAATGGTCGGGTGGCGCGGCGGCAGGCCAGGAAGCGGCGCCCGACCTGATCGACGAAGCGACCATCACGCGCGGCCGTGACGCGGTGCGGTTCTTCCTGATCTCGCGCAAGGCCGATACCGAGTTCGTGTTCGACATCGACCTCGCGCTGAAACAGAACGACGAAAACCCGGTCTATTACGTCCAGTACGCGCACGCGCGGATCTGCTCGGTGCTCAACGAGCTGAAATCGCGCTACAACGTCGACGTCGCGCAACTGCCGGGCGCCGACCTGTCGCAGCTGACGAGCGCGCAAGCGGCGTCGCTGATGCAGAAGCTGGCCGAGTACCCGGACATGCTCACGCACGCGGCCAACGAACTGGCACCGCACGCCGTTGCGTTCTACCTGCGCGACCTCGCTGGCGAATTCCACTCGTTCTACAATGCGGAGCGCGTGCTGGTCGACGACGAAGCGCCGCGCAATGCGCGCGCCGCACTCCTCGCCGCGACGCGGCAGGTGCTCGAGAATGGTCTGGCGGTGCTCGGCGTGTCCGCGCCCGCCAAGATGTAACGCAGCAAGCGGCCCGAACCGGGCAGCGAATGGCTGCGGCAGGAGCGCCCGCCGTCGGTTGCCCGCCGCCGGGCGCCCGTCGCAGCCTTTTCACGATTCTTTTTGCAGGTGACTCAAGCAATGGCACAACCACGCCGAACTTCGAAGCAATCGAAACAAGCCGGAGGGACATTTCTTGGAATCGTGCTGGGCCTGATCGTCGGCCTCGCGATCGCCGTGGTGGTGGCGCTCTACATCACGCGTTCCCCGTCGCCGTTCGTATCGAAGGTCGCGCCGCCGCCGGCCGACAACGGCGCGAGCCAGCCGCAGCAGTTCGATCCGAACCGCGCGCTGCAGGGCAAGACGCCGGGCCAGCCGGTGCCGCAGGCCGCGCAGCCCGCACCGCCGAACACCGCGCCCGGCCAGGCCGCGAACCAGACCCAGGGCGGCCTGCTACCCGAACCGCAGATCGTCGAAGTGCCGCCGCAGGCCAACGGGTCGAGCGGCTCGAACAACACCGGCAGCTCGAACAACACGACCGCGTCGAACAATACGTCGTCGAGTAACGGCGTCGCCGTCGCGCCGAAGCCGGCCGACACCACGCCGCCGCCGAAGAAGACGCAGCAAGCGCAGCAGCAACAGCAGCAACAGCAGCAGCAGCAAGGCGGCGAGGACGACCTCGCCCGCTTCGCCGCGCAGAAGCAGGCGCAGCAAGCCGCCGCGCAAAAGCAGCAACAGCAGCAACTGGCCGCGAACACGCCGAAGCCGAACTCGTCGGCCACGGCCGCCGCGGCAGCGAAGCCGCCGACCGCGAACGACGCGAATACCGGCTACTTCCTGCAGGTAGGTGCGTACAAGACGGAAGGCGACGCCGAGCAGCAGCGCGCGCGCCTCGGCTTCCAGGGCTTCGAGTCGAAGGTGTCGAAGCGCGATGTCAGCGGCGTGACGTATTTCCGCGTGCGCGTCGGCCCGTTCTCGAAGTTCGAGGATATGAACTCGGCCCGCCAGCGCCTGTCCGATGCAGGTGTCGACACGGCGGTGATCCGTTTCACGAAGCAGTAAGCAACCGGCCGAGCCCACTCAGAACCCGTTACGTCCCGTAACCCGAGCAACTGATTCGACGTTCACAACATGAAAAAACTGCTTAGCACGCTCCTTCTTTCCCTGGGCCTGGCCGCCGGCCTCGCGCAGGCTTCGCCCGCCGCGCCGGTCGCCGGCAAGGACTTCGAGGTGATGAAGTCGCCGCAGCCGGTGTCCGCACCGGCCGGCAAGGTCGAGGTGATCGAGTTCTTCTGGTACGGCTGCCCGCACTGCTACGAATTCGAGCCGACGATCGAGGCCTGGGTGAAGAAGCAAGGCAACAACATCGACTTCAAGCGTGTCCCGGTCGCATTCCGTGACGATTTCGTCCCGCATTCGAAGCTGTTCTACGCGGTGTCCGCGCTCGGCATCTCCGAGAAGGTCACGCCGGCGATCTTCAACGCGATCCACAAGCAGAAGAACTACCTGCTGACGCCGCAGGCGCAGGCCGACTTCCTGGCCACGCAAGGCGTCGACAAGAAGAAGTTCACGGACGCGTACAACTCGTTCAGCGTGCAGGGCGAAGTGAACCAGTCGGCCAAGCTGCTGAAGGACTACGCGATCGACGGCGTGCCGACGGTCGTCGTCCAGGGCAAGTACAAGACGGGCCCCGCCTACGCGAACAGCATCCCGGGTACCGCCCAGGTGCTCGACTTCCTCGTGAAGCAGGTTCAGGACAAGAAGCTCTGATCCCCGCCCGCGCGCCGGCATGACTACTCCGCTGAAGGTCTTCATCACCGGCGCATCGAGCGGCCTCGGCCTCGCGATGGCCGAGGAATACGCCCGCCAGGGCGCCACGCTCGCGCTCGTCGCGCGCCGCACCGATGCCCTCGAGGCGTTCGCGCGGCGCTTCCCGACGCTATCCATCTCCGTCTATTCCGCCGACGTGCGCGACGCCGATGCGCTCGCGGCGGCCGCCACGTCGTTCATCGCGACGCACGGCTGCCCCGACGTCGTGATCGCGAACGCAGGCATCAGCCAGGGCGCCGTCACGGGGCAGGGCGATCTCGCGACGTTCCGTGACGTGATGGACATCAATTACTACGGGATGGTCGCGACGTTCGAGCCGTTCGTCGGCCCGATGACGGCCACGCGCCACGGCACGCTGGTCGGTGTCGCGAGCGTGGCCGGCGTGCGCGGGTTGCCCGGTTCCGGTGCATACAGCGCGTCGAAATCGGCCGCGATCAAATACCTCGAGGCGCTGCGCGTCGAGCTGCGGCCGGCCGGCGTCGGCGTCGTGACGATCGCGCCCGGCTACATCCGCACGCCGATGACCGCGCACAACCCGTACCGGATGCCGTTCCTGATGGACGCCGACCGCTTCGCGGCGCGTGCGGCCCAGGCGATCGCTCGGCAGCACGCGTTCCGCGTGATTCCGTGGCAGATGGGCGTCGTCGCGAAGGTGCTGCACGTGCTGCCGCGCTGGCTGTACGACCGCCTGTTCGAGAAGGCGCCGCGCAAGCCGAAGGCGGGCGCGCACTGACGCTCCGGTGAGCGCCGGCCCGCGTGAAGCTTCGCGGGCCGTCTCTCCGTCTCTCCGTCTCTCCGTCTCTCCGTCTCTCCGTCTCTCCGTCTCTCCGTCTCTCCGTCTCTCCGTCTCTCCGTCTCTCCGTCTCTCCGTCTCTCCGTCTCTCCGTCTCTCCGTCTCTCCGTCTCTCCGTCTCTCCGTCTCTCCGTCTCTCCGCCTCTCCGCCTCTCCGCCTCTCCGTCTCTCCGTCTCTCCGCACCGACGCCTGGCCGCTTCGCCACTTCGATTCGCGGCACGCCCGCACCGCCCCCGACGCGCTGCCGCCCTGCCTCCCCGGTCCCAGCGATCTTCCGCCCGCAGCCTCCTTCGCCCCACTCGCCGCCCCAACACCCGTTCCGTCGCGAACGCAGCCGTTTTTCGGTCAATTCGCCGCGTTCAGGCGCTTTTTTCACGCGTCGCGCGCTTTGACGGTATGCTATTCGCCAGCCGCGCCGGCCCTGTCCGCTTCCGGGCCGCGCCCGCATCCCGTCACCCAGCAAAAAACACAAGCCACGTGGGAGATCCTATGCAGGTCAAGCTGTTCGCCGCGGCCACGCTCGCCGCCGCCCTCGCCGCCCCCGGCCTCGCCGCCGCCAAGCCGCTCACCGTCTGCACGGAATCGAGCCCGGACGGCTTCGACGTCGTGCAGTACAACTCGCTCGTCACGACCAACGCCTCGGCCGACGTGATCTTCAATACGCTCGTGTCGTACGACGAAGCCGCGAAGAAAGTCGTGCCCGCGCTCGCCGACAAATGGGACGCGAGCGCCGACGGCCTCACGTACACGTTCCACCTGCGCCCGAACGTTGCGTTCCAGACCACCGACTATTTCAAGCCGACCCGCGCGCTCGACGCGGACGACGTCGTGTTCACGTTCTCGCGGATGCTCGACGATGCGAACCCGTGGCACAAGGTGGCCGGCGCGAGCGGCTTCCCGCACGCGCAATCGATGGGCCTCGTGAAGCTCGTGAAGTCGGTCACGAAGGTCGACGACAGCACCGTGAAGTTCGTGCTGAACGAGCCGAACGCGACGTTCGTGCCGATCCTGACGATGGGCTTCGCGTCGATCTACTCGGCCGAATACGCAGACCAGTTGCTGAAGGCCGGCAAGCAGGCCGACCTGAATGCGAAGCCGGTCGGCACCGGCCCGTTCGTGCTGAAGAGCTACACGAAGGACGCGCTGATCCGCTACGACGTGAACCCGACCTACTGGGGCACGAAGCCGAAGGTCGACCGGCTGATCTATGCGATCACGCCCGATCCGTCGGTGCGCCTGCAGAAGGTGAAGGCCGGCGAATGCCAGATCGCGCTGTCGCCGAAGCCGCAGGACGTGCTCGCCGCGAAGGGCGAAAGCGCGCTGAAGGTCGCGCAGACGCCCGCGTTCATGACCGCGTTCGTTGCACTGAACACGCAGAAGAAGCCGCTCGACAACGACAAGGTACGCGAAGCGCTGAACCTCGCGTTCGACCGCGCGACCTACCTGAAAGTCGTGTTCGACAACACCGCGACGGCCGCGAACAACCCGTATCCGCCGAACACGTGGAGCTACGCGAAGGACGTCGCGCCGTATGCGTACGATCCCGCGAAGGCGAAGCAGTTGCTCGCGCAGGCCGGCTTCCCGAACGGCTTCTCGACGACGATCTGGACGCGCCCGACCGGCAGCGTGCTGAACCCGAACCCGAAGGTCGGCGCGGAGCTGCTGCAGGCCGACCTCGCGAAGATCGGCGTGAAGGCCGAGGTCAAGGTGATCGAATGGGGTGAGCTGATCAAGCAGGCGAAGCTCGGGCAGCATGACATGCTGTTCATGGGCTGGGCCGGCGACAACGGCGATCCGGACAACTACCTGTCGCCGCTGTTCAGCTGCAATGCGGTGAAGTCGGGCATCAACTTCGCGCGCTTCTGCGACACGCAGCTCGACAAGCTGATCGCCGACGGCAAGTCGACCGCCGACCAGGCCAAGCGCGCGAAGCTGTACGAAGCCGCGCAGAAGATCATCCACGACCAGGCGCTGTGGATTCCGCTCGGCTATCCGACCGCGGCCGCGCTCACGCGTACGAACGTGAGCGGCTATCACGTGAGCCCGTTCGGACGGCAGAACTTCACGTCCGTCGCCGTGCAGTAACGCGACCCTCGCGCGTGGCGCGCAAGCGACGGTGCGTCGGGCCGTCGCTTGCGGCCCGCGCGCCGCGCTTGCTACACTGCGCGCCTATTCCTCATACCGGACGCCAGCCAAATTGAACAACTAAGCCTTCCCAAAATGTTTTCGCCGCCGTGCCACGCACGCCGCGCGCGAAGGTCTTCACGCATTTTCGGAGGTGCTTATGGCTGCTGCCACGCCCACCGGCGCGCTCGTCGCGCTTCATCACGTTTCCTTCCGCTTCGACGACGGCTTCACGCTGTTCGATTCGCTCGACCTTTCCATCGATCGCACGCCAACCGGCATCGTCGGCCGCAACGGCATCGGCAAGAGCCAGCTCGCGCAATTGATCGCGGGCCGCTGCGCACCGAGTTCGGGGACGATCACCCGGAATACGCCAGTCGTCTACGTCGCGCAGCAGCACGACGACGACGTCGCGACCGGCCCGCGAACCGTCGCGCAAATCGCCGCGCTCGACGCACCGCTCGGCGCGCTCGCGCGTCTCGCCGACGGCCGCGCGGAACCGCACGACTTCGACCTGATCGGCGATCGCTGGGATCTCGCGGAGCGGCTGCGCACCGCGCTCGACGCAGCCGGCCTGCACGACGTGCAACCCGACACGCCCGCGCAGGCACTGAGCGGCGGGCAGCTCGCGCGCGTCGCGCTGATCGGCGCGCTGCTGTCCGGCGCGGGCCTGCTCGTGCTCGACGAACCGACCAACCACCTCGACGCGCCGGGCCGCGCATGGCTACGCGCGGCGCTCGACGGCTGGCGCGGCGGCCTCGTCGTCGTGAGCCACGACCGTGCGCTGCTCGCCGGCGTGCAGCGCATCGTCGAGCTGACGCCACAAGGCGTGCGCGCGTATGGCGGCAACTACGCGCTCTACCGCGCGCAGCGTGACGCGGAACAGGATGCCGCGCAGTCCGCGCTCGACAACGCGCGTGCCGAACGCGGACGCGTCAGGCGCAGGCTCGAACAGGAACACGACACGATCCAGCGCCACGCGGCCGCGTCGCTGCGCGACGCGAAGACAGCCAACCTGTCGTCGATGGCAAAACAGAGTCGCAAGGGTGCGGCGCGCAGCATCATGGGCACGGTGCGGCGCCACCAGAACGAATTCAAGGCGACACTCGACGAACGGGTCCAGGAAGCAGCCGCGCGCGTCGAAGCCGATGCGCCCGTGCTCGTATCGCTGCCGGGCACCGAGGTCAGCGCGCGCCGCCAGCTGTTCACGTTCGAACGCGCACGACTACCGTGGCGCATCGCCGGCGATGCCGACGCGATCACGTGGTCGGCGAGCGGCCCCGTGCGCATCGCGCTGACCGGCCCGAACGGCTGCGGCAAATCGACGTTGCTGCGCATGCTCGCGGGCGAGCTTTCGCCGCGTTCGGGCGCGTGCACGACACACGTGAGCGCCGCGTATCTCGACCAGCGGCTCGCGCTGCTCGATCCCGATCGCTCGATCGTCGAGCAACTGGGGCTGCTCGATACGCCGCTCGCCGAAGGCGACCTGCGCAGCCGGCTCGCGCTGCTGCAGCTCGACGCGGTGCGCGCGACGCAGCCGGCACGGCAGCTGAGCGGCGGCGAACGGCTGAAGGCCGCGCTCGCGTGCGCGTTGTGGCGCGGCACGCCCGCGCAACTGCTGCTGCTCGACGAGCCGACCAATCACCTCGATCTCGAATCGGTGCGGGCGATCGAAGCCGCACTGGCGGGCTTCCCCGGCGCGATCGTGGTCGCGTCGCACGACACCGCGTTTCTCGCGGCGCTCGATCCGACGCACACGATGCAATGGCATCGCGACGGGTGGCGCTACGAACCCGTCGCGTGATTGGCGCTTACGATCACTTATCTGCGCGCGCACCGCCCGAAGCGCCGAATTGCTGCCTGAAGAGCCGCTCCGATTCCCGCAAGCCGTCCTCGGTCAGAATGACGGATTTCGCTTTGTTGATCGGGTCGCCGATCAACCCGCGCGCGTGCAATCGATTCAGCACATCCCGATCAAAGCCTTTCCATGCGCGATTGCCGTCGTGCAGCGTCAGATGCAAGAGCGCGAGGACGGTGTCGTCGACTGCATGCAGATCGATATTCATTTCCATGCCCTCCGATGCTTGTCAGCCGGATCACGCGTCGAGCTTCCCGAGCAGCTTGATGAAATTGCGCTTCGCACGGTAGGTCTTGCGAATCGCTTCGAGTTCGTCGTCGAATACCGTCTGCTGGCGATGCGCAACGCGCAGCGCACAAATTTCGCGCACGACGCCGAACGCCTCGTCGTATCGTGCGCTGCCCGCGCCATGGTCGAGCGCGAACGGCAGATAGCGGTGATACAGCGCGATCGCGTCCTCGGGATGCGTCTTCGCCCGCGCAGCGGCCAGCGCCGGCCATACGAGGGCTTCGACCGGCCCCTCCTGGAACGCGGCCCACGCTGCGTTGTCGTCCCGCTCCGCAAGCAAGAGCTTCACCAGCTCGGTGCGCGGCGGCGGCGCCCAGCGCCGCGCGCCGGTGCGGGACGCGCCCGCTGCTTCGCGCTCGCGGGCAAGCGTCTGCAGATGCGAGATTGCGCGCGCCTTCACGGTAGCGCCTCGCCCCGTCCGCTTCGCGACCTTCATCAATGAACGGAAGGCGTCGACCGTCGGATGGTACGCGAAGCGCTGCCACGCAAGTTCGTCCGCCCGATCGAACGCGCGCCGGCGCAAATGCTCGTCGATGCAGAAACCCATCAGTCGATCGTCGTGCTGGCCCTTCATTTCACGCATTCCGCGTTCGGCCCACGCAAGCCCTTCGTCGAAGCGCCGATGCTCCGCGCACAATTCCGCGATCTGCGCGTATCGATACGAGGCCGACAGGTCCGTCGACCAGATGCGTATCAGCGCGTCGACGTCACCGTCATGTTTCGCGAGCGTCTCCATCGCATGCTCGAGATTGTGGCGCACCACGTCATGCACGTACTCGTCGCGCTTGTTCAGCGGCCGCACTGGAAGCGCCGCCCAACTTTCCTCGACACGTTCCCGATAGCGGCCCAATCCCGCGTCGCCCAGCACTTCTGTATAAACCGGCAGTACATCCCGGAACGTATCCCACCGGCCGCGAACCTGCAGGCCGAACAGACGATCGGCCAGCTTGACCGGATCCGGCCTCGTCTGGATGCATGCATCGAGATGCAGGCCGGCCAGCTCGCCGATGCCGGGCGCCACGCTACCGTCCGAGTCGTCGATCTGTTCGAGGCTGGCTTCCGCATCGGCGATCGCGAGTTCGGCCAGTTCGACGACCTGCGCGGCATGGGGACCGGCCAACTGCCGGCGCAACATGTCTGCAAGCTCGAACAGCTGTTCTCCGAACACGTGCGCCTCGTCCCAGCCCAGCGGCCGCGACACGCGGGCCATCTGCCGGACGGCGGCGCGCAGGCTCGTGGTGTCGCCGGCCTGCGCCGCACGTGCGTCGAACAGCAGCCTGTCACGCAACGATCGGTCGCGCTCGGCCGCGTCGAGCAGCCAGCGGCGCAGCGCTTGCTCATCGAGCGTCTCCAGATGGTCGCGAATCAACTCCGCGTGGGTCTTGCGCTTGCGCCGCGGCTTCGACGGCTCGCGCTCCGCTTCGTGAAAAACTTCCGCGCCGCTATTTTCGAGCCACGACAACGCGACGGCCACCGCATGCTTGCAGAACGCGCCTTCGTCGCCTACCGGACAACTGCATGCGTAATCCAGTGCGCCGTCATCGCCCACTGCAAGCTCGACGTGATAGCGATACGTGCCGCGCACGGTAGCCGATACCGCTGCGTCGCGCTCCGTCAGCCGCGAGACGACGCCATCGTGATAGTAGGCGTTGCCGCGCTCGAAGGATTTCGGGTCGGCCAGCGCCCGGATTGCCGGGAGCGTGATGAGGTCGGCGAGGATGACATTGCGAGGCATGGATCGCTACGAGTGGTCAGATCGAGCCGGAAATTGTATAAAAGCGCGACGTGCACCCGCGCACGTGCTCACTGCCGGGTGAAGCGGATCACGCCATCAGCGCCCTCCACACGCGTCAGCTCGCCCGCGAGCCACAGCAGGTTCAGGTGCGCGAGCGCCTCGCCGAGCGCGAACGTCATCTGGTGGATGTCGAGCTCGCGGCGACGGAACATGATCGGCACGATGTCGGCTGCGCTCATCGGCTTTTCCGCGCACGCGACGCGTACTTCGGCCAGGCGCGCGTCGTGGTGTTCGCGCAGCTGCGTGATGCGCGTGCGCACGCCGCGGAACGGCTTGCCGTGCGACGGCAGCACCAGCGTCTCGGGCGCCATCGTCTCGTAGCGGCCGAGCGACTGCAGGTACAGCGCGAGCGGGTTCGCTTCCGGTTCGAGGTCGAACACGGACACGTTCGTCGAGATGCGCGGCAGCACCATGTCGCCGGAGATCAGCACGCCGTCCGCTTCGCTGTGCAGCGCGCAATGTTCAGGCGAATGGCCGAAGCCGGTCACGACGCGCCACGTGCGCGCGCCGATCGTCACCGCGTCGCCTTCGCGCAGGCGCCGGTAGCGCGGCGGCACGGCCGGCACGAGATCCGAGTAGTAGTTGCGACGGTTGCGCAGCTTGTCGAGCGCGGCCGGATCGGTCAGCCCATGGCGCGCGAAGTGGTCGGCGGCGGCCGCGCCGCCCGCGTTCGAGCCGTTGCCGGCCGCCATCAGGCAGCCGAACATGTACTCGCCGAGCGTCATCCACAACCGCACGTTCCAGCGGCCCTTGTCGCCGCCTTCGCACAGCCAGTTCGCGAGGCCGAAGTGATCGGGGTGGCAGTGCGTGACGAGCACGCGCAGCACGGGCAGGCCGTCGAGATGCGTATCGAAGATCTGCTCCCAGTGCGTGCGGATCGCCTCCGACGCGATCCCGCAATCGACGATCGTCCAGCCGGCCTGCCCGTCGATCTCGTCGCGCAGCAGCCAGAGGTTGATGTGATCGAGCGAGAACGGCAGCGGCATGCGCAGCCAGCGCACGCCGGGTGCGACCTCGAACGTGTCGCCCGCGGCGGGCAGCGTGTCGGCGAAGGGATAGTCGAGTTGGTGTTCCAGTGCGTTCATCGGTGGGGCGTCTCGTCGTTATCGGTGCGATTGCGCGCCGGCGGCAGGCCGCGGCGGGGGTTCCGTGGATTCTATCGCCGTCCCGGGGAACGCGTGCCCGGCGGCTTGCCGCCCGTCAAAAAAAGTTCGTGCCAGAATCGGTTCCGTACCCGTATCTTTACGCGAAGATGCACCGAACGGCACCCAACGGTGCGCAACCCGCCGTCTGCCGGCCGGCCGTGCCTCGCCGCAAAGCCCTTGAACCGCCCGCTTGGGCGCTAAAATGGCGAGTGCTTACAGCCCCTCCCGAACGAGCCTGCACGCGATGAATCACTTCCCCAAACTGCTGTCCTCGCAGATCGGTTTCGACGTCGCGCAGACGATGCTCGAAAACTTCGACCGCCACTACCGGATCTTCCGCGAGGCGGCCGTCGAGGCGAAGACGCTGTTCGAGCGCGGCGACTGGCACGGGCTGCAGCGGCTCGCGCGCGAGCGGATCACGTCGTACGACGATCGCGTGAAGGAATGCGTCGAGGTGCTGGAAGACGAATACGACGCGGAGAACATCGACGACGAAGTGTGGCAGCAGATCAAGCTGCACTACATCGGCCTGCTCACGTCGCACCGGCAGCCCGAGTGCGCGGAGACCTTCTTCAATTCGGTGTGCTGCAAGATCCTGCACCGCTCGTACTTCAGCAACGATTTCATCTTCGTGCGCCCGGCGATCTCGACCGAGTATCTGGAGAACGACGAGCCGGCCGCGAAGCCGACCTACCGCGCGTACTATCCGGGCACCGACGGGCTCGCGGCCACGCTCGAGCGGATCGTCACGAACTTCCAGCTCGAGCCGGCGTTCGACGATCTCCCGCGCGACATCGCATGCGTGATGGACGCGATCCACGACGAATTCGGCCATTTCGACGAAGCGCCGAATTTCCAGATCCACGTGCTGTCGTCGCTGTTCTTCCGCAACAAGAGCGCGTACATCGTCGGCCGCATCATCAACGCCGACCGCGTGCTGCCGTTCGCGGTGCCGATCCGCCACGTGCGTCCGGGCGTGCTCGCGCTCGACACCGTGCTGCTGCGCCGCGACCAGCTGATGATCATCTTCGGCTTCTCGCACTCGTATTTCCTCGTCGACATGGGCGTGCCGTCCGCGTACGTCGACTTCCTGTGCACGATCATGCCCGGCAAGCCGAAGGCGGAGATCTACACGTCGGTCGGCCTGCAGAAGCAGGGCAAGAACCTGTTCTATCGCGACCTGCTGCACCATCTGTCGCATTCGAGCGACCGCTTCATCATCGCGCCCGGGATCAAGGGCCTCGTGATGCTCGTGTTCACGCTGCCGTCGTTCCCGTACGTGTTCAAGATCATCAAGGATCAGTTCCCGCCGCCGAAGGAAACGACGCGCGCGCAGATCATGGAGAAGTACCAGCTCGTGAAGCGCCACGACCGCCTCGGGCGGATGGCCGACACGCTCGAGTATTCGAGCGTCGCGCTTCCGCTCGCGCGGCTCGACCACGCGCTCGTGCGCGAGCTGGAAAAGGAAGTGCCATCGCTGCTCGAATACGAGGACGGCAATCTCGTGATCGAGCACCTGTACATCGAGCGCCGGATGACGCCGCTCAACCTTTATCTGCAGAACGGCTCCGATGCCGACGTCGAGCACGGCGTGAAGGAGTACGGCAACGCGGTGAAGGAGCTGATGAAGGCGAACATCTTCCCCGGCGACATGCTGTACAAGAACTTCGGCGTCACGCGCCACGGCCGCGTCGTGTTCTACGACTACGACGAGATCGAGTACCTGACCGACTGCAACGTGCGCCGCGTGCCGGCGCCGCGCAACGAGGAAGACGAGCTGTCCGGCGAACCGTGGTATACCGTCGGCCCGCATGACATCTTTCCGGAGACCTACGGGCCGTTCCTGCTCGGCGACCCGCGCGTGCGCGACGTCTTCATGAAGCATCACGCGGACTTTTTCGATCCCGCGCTGTGGCAGGCCAGCAAGGACAAGCTGATCCAGGGCGAATTGCCCGATTTTTATCCGTACGACACCGCGCTGCGCTTTTGCCTGCGCTACCCCGCGCGCTTCGGCGCGACGGACCAGAACGAGGGCGCAGGCGACGCGCAGCGCGCCGCCTGACGCCCGCTGCACCGCACCGATTGCGGCCCGATTTCCGCCAACGGAATCCACACCGATGAACCCCCAAGACAATCCGCTTTCACACCTGTTCGACAACAACGACGCCTGGGTCAAGCAAAAGCTCGAGGACGACCCGCAATTCTTCGCGCGTCTGGCCCACCAGCAGGCGCCGGAGTATCTGTGGATCGGCTGCTCGGATTCGCGCGTGCCCGCGAACGAGATCATCGGCCTGCCGCCGGGCGAAGTGTTCGTCCACCGCAATATCGCGAACGTGGTCGTGCACAGCGACCTGAACTGCCTGTCGGTGATCCAGTTCGCGGTCGACATCCTGCGCGTGAAGCACATCATGGTCGTCGGCCACTATGGCTGCTCGGGCGTGAACGCCGCCCTGCTCAATCGCCGCGTCGGCCTCGCCGACAACTGGCTGCATCACGTGCAGGACGTGCGCGAACGCCACACGGCGCTGCTCGACGCATGGCCGGTGGGCGAAGCGCGCTATCGCCGCCTGATCGAGCTGAACGCGATCGAGCAGGTGGTCAACGTGTGCCGCACGACGATCGTCAACGACGCGTGGGCGCGCGGCCAGTCGCTCACCGTGCACGGGCTCGTGTACGGCGTGCACGACGGCCGGATGCGCAACCTCGGGATGGCCGTGTCGAACTTCGAAGCGCTCGACGAGACCTACAAGCGCTGCGTGGCCGCGCTCGTCGCCGGCGGCGAGCACGCCCCGGACAACGACATGATCGCGGCGGATGCCGCACGGCTCGAAGGCATCGCGCAGGCAGTCGCCGCCACGCTGAAGCCGTGCGACGACGCGAAGTAACACCACGGCCTGCGCGGCGGTCGCTACGCAGGCGTGCAGCCGTGCCACCCATCGAACGGATCTGACACCGGCGCTGCCGCCACGGCGGCGCCAAGCAAAGGAGCGACGGGCATGAAAACCGCATTGATCGTCGGTGCATCGCGCGGCCTCGGCCGCGAATTCGTCCGCCAATACCGGCGCGACGGCTGGAACGTGATCGCCACCGCGCGCGACGACGCGTCGCTCGACGCGCTGCGCGCGCTGGGCGCGCAGGCCCATGCGCTCGACATCACGCAGCCCGAGCAGATCGCGGCGCTCGGCTGGAAGCTCGACGGCGAGCGGCTCGATGCGGCCGTGCTGGTGTCGGGCGTGTACGGGCCGCGCACCGAGGGGGTCGAGACGGTCACCGCCGAGGATTTCAACGCGGTGATGCATACGAACGTGCGCGGGCCGATGCAGTTGCTGCCGATCGTGCTGCCGCTCGTCGAGGACGCGCGCGGCGTGCTGGCCGTCGTGTCGAGCCGGATGGGCAGCATCGCCGAGGCGACCGGCACGACCGGCTGGCTGTACCGCGCGAGCAAGGCCGCGCTGAACGACGCGCTGCGCATCGCGTCGCTGCAGACGCGCCACGCCGCGTGCATTTCGCTCCACCCCGGCTGGGTGCGCACCGACATGGGCGGCGCGCAGGCCGCGATCGATCCGGAAACCAGCGTGACCGGCATGCGCCGCGTGATCGCCGAATCCGCGGCGGACGTGTCGCAGGCAAACGGCCGTTTCTTCCAGTACGACGGTATCGAGCTGAGCTGGTAGGCCGCCGACAACTTTGCGTCGTTAATTCACGTTTCGCATGATTTTGAACCGACCTGACGCGTGCCCGTGCGGCGGCGCGTCCCCCGCTCCCGCCGGCAAAGCCCCGGCGCCCCGCTATGCGGCCTGCTGCGGCCGCTTCATCGACGGCGGCGAAGCCGCGCCGACCGCACTCGAGTTGATGCGCTCGCGGTACAGCGCATACGTGCTCGGCGCGACCGACTACCTGCGCGCGACCTGGGCCGCGCGCACCTGCCCGCCCGATCTCGACACCGACCCCGAAGCGCCCGACGCGCCGCGCTGGCTCGGGCTCGCGGTCAAACGCCACGCGCCGCTCGACGAGCGGCACGCGGAGGTCGAGTTCGTGGCCCGCTACAAGGTCGGCGGACGCGCTTACCGGCTCCACGAGACGAGCCGTTTCGAGCGCGACGAACAGGGTTTCTGGCGCTACGTCGACGGCGAAGTCAGTGAACGCTGACAAATAGTTGCTGTGTCAGACGCCGGGTAATTCCCGCATTGCACAACCCCATTTTGTCCGGCTACGATGACCTCGAATTGGTCATGTTGCATGGCAGGGCTTACGAATGGCGTTCAGCAAGGTATTGGTGGGATGGATGGCGGCGTGTGCGCTGTCGGCCGCTCAGGCCGGTACGCTGCCGAGCGCCAATACGGGGTCGGGTGCCGGCGCCAGCGGGTCGCTCGCCCACGCCGAACGCTTCGACTACGCCGATTCGAACCTGCCGCAGGTCGCCGCCGACCTGAACGAGCAGATCCTCCGCATTCCGGCCGACGCATCGGGCACCGTCACGCTCGAGGCCACGCTCTTCAAGCCGAACGGGCCCGGCCCGTTCCCGCTCGTCGTCTTCAACCACGGCAAGAACACCGGCGATCTCCATCAGCAGCCGCGCAGCCGGCCGCTCGCGTTCGCGCGCGAATTCGTGCGCCGCGGCTATGCGGTGATCGCGCCGAACCGCCAGGGCTTCGCGGG
The DNA here is from genome assembly GCF_002223085.1 of Burkholderia sp. HI2714. Classification (NCBI taxonomy): domain Bacteria; kingdom Pseudomonadati; phylum Pseudomonadota; class Betaproteobacteria; order Burkholderiales; family Burkholderiaceae; genus Burkholderia; species Burkholderia sp. HI2714. Next base: position 127,818 of record NZ_NKFM01000029.1, read on the forward strand.
GTCGGACGGTTCGTACCAGCAGGAAGGCTGCAACGTCGGCAAGAACGGCCTCGCGCAGGCAGCCGACGTCGACGCGACGGTGCGCTACATGTCGCACCAATCGTACGTCGATGCGTCGCGCATCGTCGTCGCCGGCACGTCGCACGGCGGCCTCGTATCGGTCGCGTACGGCACCGAAGCCGCACCGGGCGTGCGCGGCATCATCAACTTCTCCGGCGGGCTGCGCCAGGACCTCTGCGACGGCTGGCAGAAAAACCTCGTCGACGCGTTCGACCAGTACGGCGCGCACACGGCCGTGCGGTCGCTGTGGCTGTACGGCGACAACGATTCGGTGTGGACGCCCGGGCTCGTCGCGCAGATGCACGGCGCGTACGTTTCGCACGGCACGCAGGCCCAGTTCATCGATTTCGGCCGCTACAAGGACGACGCGCACCGGCTGATCGTCGATCGCGACGGCGTGCCCGTGTGGTGGCCGGCGGTCAACGCATTCCTCGCGCAGTTGAACCTGCCGACGTCGGTGCGCTATGCGGTCGCGAACCCGCACGAACCGAAGGCGAGCGGCTATGCGTCGATCGACTCGGTCAACGCGGTGCCGTATGTCGACGATGCCGGCCGTGAAGGCTATCGCCGCTTCCTGAACCAGCATCCGAGCCGCGCGTTCGCGGTGTCGTCGGAAGGCGCGTGGTCGTGGGCCGAAGGCGGCGACGATCCGATGGCGCTCGCGCTCGACAACTGCTCGAAGCAGGGCGCAGGTTCGTGCCGGCTGTATGCGGTCAACGACCGGGTCGTGTGGAACGGCGCGACGCAGACGGCCGACAACGACGACAGCAACGCACGCGACACCGGCACGCCGGCGCTGGCTTCGCGCTGACGCAAGCCCGTCATTACCTTCCCTCACCCGCCACGCCGAGACCATCGCAGCGCCTCACTCATCGCTTGCGCTCGTAAAATCGAGCACAAGCCGCATAACGCTCGTTTTGACGAGCATCCAGCTTGAATTCATGTCGTCATGATCTATCATGATCGTTATTTCGATCTCTATCGACATAACGATCGATTTTACGAACATGAAGGTCAATCAAGCCGCTGCCGCCAGCCCAACCGTTCTCGCGGAAGCCGCCCGCGTTGGCGAAGCGCTCGCCCGTCTGCGCGTTTCGCGACGCGTTCAGCAAAACGAGGCGGCCACCCGTGCCGGGCTCTCACGCAATACCGCCTATCGCATCGAGAAAGGCGATCCTGGCGTCGCCCTCGGGCAGTGGCTTCGGTATCTCGACGCGATTGCGCCCGGAACGACCCTGCTGGAACTCCTCTCCGGAACGGACCCGTCGCTCAAGGCTCAAGCAGCCCGCGAACGCGGCCGTCGTGTGCGCTCGCTCACTGACAATGAACTCAAGGATCTGGACTTCTGATGGCTGCCGTCGTCAAAAGACTCGCGGTGTTTGCCTATCTCGACGATGACTGGGCGCCCGCCGGCCTGCTTGAAATGACCGAAGACGGCGTGAGCCTGCAGGCGTCGAGCTTCGCATACGGCTTGCGCTATCTCGGCCGGCCCAACGCCATCGAAATCGACCCGGTAAGCCTGGGCCTCGCAAGAAAGGACGAGATACGCGGCAAGATGAACTTTCCGGCGGGCGGATTGACGCAGTTCGGCGGTATTCGCGACGCCGCGCCCGATGCATGGGGGCGACGTGTCATCGAAGCCAAGCTCAGGGCCAAAGCCAACGCGCTGCCCGAGTCCACCTATCTCCTGCACGCCGGCAGTCAGCGGATCGGCGCGCTCGATGTTCGGGAAAGCCTGGACACGCCTCCCAGCCCGCAGGCGGGCAACGGCCTACTCAACCTCGAATACCTGGTCGATTCGGCGGCGCGCATCGAGGAAGGCGAGATCGTGCCCGCCGAACTCGAGGCCATCTTCGTACAAGGGAGCGGTCTCGGCGGTGCTCGCCCGAAGGCGACGGTGCGAGACGAAGACGGCGTGTTGTGGCTGGCCAAATTCCCGAGTCTCGGCGATCGGTTGAACCTGACGGTCATCGAAGAAGCCACGCTTCGTCTAGCGGCACGGTGCGGCATTCGGGTACCGCCCACCCGCATCGTCGACGTGGGAACCCGTCAGGTCATGTTGATCCGCCGATTCGATCGGTACTGGACCCACCCCGAATTCGACACCCTTCGCGGCGACGACGCGTTATACCTGCCCCCCGGCGGCGGAACGACCGAGCGAAGACTTCCCTTCGCGAGTGCGTTGACGCTGGTCGGCTGTTCCGAGATGGAATCGATGACGAAAAGTTACCAGGACGTCGCCCACGCGATCCGGCAGCATGGACACATCGATGCCATTCGCGCCGACAACCGGGAACTGTTCAAGCGGATGGTATTCAACATCCTCGTGAGCAACGACGACGACCACCTGCGCAACCACGGATTCATCCACGACCCCCGCCTCCCCGGCTGGCGCCTCAGCCCGCTGTACGATGTCCTGCCCCGGCCGAGTAGCGCGCACGAGCGCTATCTGCACCTTGGCATCGGGCCGCAAGGCCGGCTCGCGACGCTGGACAACGCGTTCGACGCCCGGGATGCGTTCGGTCTTTCGAAAACGGATGCCGGACTCGCGATTGCGGAAGTCTGGCAACCGACCCGCGAGTGGAAGACGTATTTCGAGGAGCGCGGCGTGCCCGGCAAGGAAATCGACAAGATCACGCCAGCGTTCCGCCACATCGATCACGTGTCCCACCCGACACTGCGCAAAGCGTTGCCCTGACCTCACCTTCCATCGGCGTCCGTCCCGGCGCCTTGCCATGCATGGCCCCCGTCGATCGGGCAACGCGAGACGCTGGATCGTTCGATCTCCCAGTGTCGCCACAACCACCCATTTCATCATTCCCCATATTTCTGCGCCGTCACGCCCCCGCCCGGCCCACGATTTTTTTCGGTTGGGGGGTCTCACTCGAACGTCGTCATCTGCGGTCATTTCGGGACATCTGAACCGTACCGTCCCGAGCCGCCCCGATCTGCGCCGAACTCCCGCCCGGCAAGGCTTTGCGGTGTTTGTAACCGGTAGTGCAACGGGTCGCGGAACACGCTAATCTCAGCGCGATTCGTGTCTCGCCGCGCGGCATCCCGTCGATGCCGCGCGGCCGTTTTATCCCCCGGAGCCGCCTTGAGTACGCCAGCCACCGACGACTGGGTCGCGCGCAGCCTGCGCGCGGTCTGGCATCCCTGCACCCAGATGAAGCATCACGAGCGCCTGCCGCTGATCCCCGTCGCGCGCGGCGCGGGCCTGTGGTTGTACGACCGTGACGGCCGCCGCTACTTCGATGCGGTCAGCTCGTGGTGGGTCAACCTGTTCGGCCATGCGAACCCGGACATCAACGCGGCGCTGAAGGACCAGCTCGACACGCTCGAGCACGCGATGCTCGCCGGCTGCACGCACGAGCCCGCGATCGAGCTCGCGGAGCGGCTGCACGCGCTCACCCAGCGCACGCTCGGCCATGCGTTCTTCGCGTCGGACGGCGCGTCGGCCGTCGAGATCGCGCTGAAGATGAGCTTCCACGCGTGGCGCAACCGCGGCCGCGCGAACAAGCAGGAATTCGTCTGCCTCGCGAACAGCTATCACGGCGAGACGATCGGCGCGCTCGGCGTGACCGACGTCGCGCTGTTCAAGGACGCGTACGACCCGCTGATCCGCCACGCACACGTGGTCGCGTCGCCCGATGCACGCGGCGCGCTGCCGGGCGAAACGGCCGCCGACGTCGCGGGCCGCGCGCTCGCGGACGTGCGGCGCCTGTTCGTCGAACGCGGCGACCGGATCGCCGCGCTGATCGTCGAGCCGCTCGTGCAGTGCGCGGCCGGCATGGCGATGCATGATCCGTCGTATGTCCGCGGGCTGCGCGCGCTGTGCGACGAATTCGGCGTGCACCTGATCGCCGACGAGATCGCGGTCGGCTGTGGCCGCACCGGCACCTTCTTCGCGTGCGAGCAGGCCGGCGTCTGGCCTGATTTCCTGTGCCTGTCGAAAGGCATCAGCGGCGGCTACCTGCCGCTGTCGCTCGTGCTCACGCGCGACGACGTGTTCGCCGCGTTCTACGACGACGACACGACGCGCGGCTTCCTGCACTCGCATTCGTACACCGGCAACCCGCTCGCGTGCCGCGCGGCGGTCGCGACGCTCGACCTGTTCGAGCGCGACGACGTGCTCGCGGCCAATGCCCGCAAGTCGGCGACGATGCGCGCGGCGCTCGCGCCGCTCGATGCGCACCCGCAGGTACGGCACCTGCGCGAGCGCGGCACGCTGTTCGCGTTCGACGTCGCGCTCGACGGCGACGCGGCGCGCGGCTTCTCGCGTCGCTTCTTCGAACGCGCACTGGAACGCGAGCTGCTGCTGCGCCCGATCGGCACGACCGTGTACCTGATGCCGCCGTACGTGATGAGCGACGACGACATCGCGTGGCTCGCGCAAAGCACGCGCGACACGCTCGATGCAACGCTCGCGGAGATCGCCGGATGACGAACCTCCTGCTCAATACCCTGCAGCGCGGCCTCGCCGAGCTCGACGCGCAAGGGCTGCGCCGCGTGCGCCGCACCGCCGACACCGCGTGCGATGCGCGCATGACCGTCGACGGCCGCGAGATCGTCGGCTTCGCGAGCAACGACTATCTCGGCCTCGCCGCGCATCCGGCGCTCGTCGCCGCGTTCGCCGAAGGCGCGCAGCGCTACGGCTCCGGCAGCGGCGGCTCGCACCTGCTCGGCGGCCATTCGCGTGCGCACGCGACGCTCGAAGAAGAACTCGCGGCCTTCTCCGGCGGCTTCTCCGACGCGCCGCGCGCGCTGTACTTCAGCACCGGCTACATGGCGAACCTCGCCGCGATGACGGCGCTGACGTCCAAGGGCGCGACGATCTTCTCCGACGCGCTGAACCACGCGTCGCTGATCGACGGCATGCGGCTGTCGCGCGCGAACGTCCAGGTCTATCCGCATGCGGACACGGCCGCGCTCGCCGCGTTGCTCGATGCATCGGATGCCGAAACGAAGCTGATCGTCAGCGACACGGTGTTCAGCATGGATGGCGACATCGCGCCGCTCGCCGAACTCGTCGCACTGGCCGAACGCCACGGCGCGTGGCTCGTCGTGGACGATGCGCACGGCTTCGGCGTGCTCGGCCCGCAAGGCCGCGGCGCGCTCGCGGCCGCCGCGCTGCGCTCGCCGCATCTCGTGTACGTCGGCACACTCGGCAAGGCCGCCGGCGTCGCGGGTGCGTTCGTGATCGCGCACGAGACCGTGATCGAATGGATGATCCAGCGCGCGCGCAGCTATATCTTCACGACGGCCGCGCCGCCGGCCGTCGCGCACGCGGTATCGGCCAGCCTGAAGGTGATCGCGGGCGACGAAGGCGACGCGCGACGCGCGCATCTCGCCGCGCTGATCGACCGCACGCGCGCGCTGCTGCGCAACACGCGCTGGCAGCCGGTCGATTCGCACACGGCCGTGCAGCCGCTCGTGATCGGCAGCAACGACGCGACGCTCACGGCGATGCGCGCGCTCGACGCGCACGGCCTGTGGGTGCCCGCGATCCGGCCGCCGACGGTGCCCGTCGGCACGTCGCGGCTGCGTGTGTCGCTGTCGGCCGCGCATTCGTTCGACGATCTCGCGCGGCTCGAAGCCGCGCTGATCGAAGCCAGCGAGGCGCAGGTCGTGCAGGAGACAGCACTGCCCCCACGCTCACTTCGTTCGCTGTCGACCGGAGTTGGCGCTTCAGCGCTTACTTCGGTCCCATGCACGGCTCCCCCCGAGGGGGCTGCAGCCTCCCTTGGGGCCGCCCGGCGGGAGACTGCGGCATGACCGCCCCGCTCTCGCTGTTCGTTACCGGCACCGACACCGAAATCGGCAAGACCTTCGTGTCGGCCGCGATGCTGCACGGCTTCGCGCGACATGGCCTGCGCGCGGCCGCACTGAAACCCGTCGCGGCCGGCGCGTATGAACGCGACGGCGTATGGCGCAACGAGGACGCCGACCAGCTCGACGCGGCCGCGAACGTCGTGCTGCCGCCCGAGCTGCGCACGCCGTTCCTGCTGAAGGCACCGGCCGCGCCGCATATCGTCGCCGCGCAGGAAGGCGTGACGCTCGACATCGACGCGATCGTCGCATGCCATCGCGAAGCGCTGACGCGCGCGGAGATCGTCGTCGTCGAAGGCGCCGGCGGCTTCCGCGTGCCGATGAACGACACGCAGGACATGGCCGATCTCGCCGTCGCGCTCGACGTGCCGGTCGTGCTCGTGGTCGGCGTGCGGCTCGGCTGCATCAACCACGCGCTGCTCACCGCCGACGCGATCGCCGCGCGCGGCCTCAAGCTCGCCGGCTGGGTTGCGAACCACGTCGACCCGGCGATGTCGTTCCCCGACGAGAACATCGCGACGATGCGCGACTGGCTCGCGCGCGAGCACGGCGCACCGCTGCTCGGCCGCATTCCGCACCTGAGCCCGGCCGCCCCCGAATCCGCCACGGCGATGCTCGACATCGCCGCGCTCGTCGAGACGCTGCGCACCGCGCAGCATTGACCCAACCGAAACAGATCCCCCGATCCCTCATCCCCGACCAGGACAGGAAAACGATATGACTCAAGCCCAGACCACCACCGTGCAACCCGACGCGATTCCCGTGGCCGCTCCGGTCTCGCAGCGCTGGCGCGTCGCCGACGTCGTCGCGCTGTTCGAGCTGCCGTTCAACGACCTGCTCTTCCGCGCGCAGCAGGTGCACCGCGAGCACTTCGACGCGAACGCGGTGCAGCTGTCGACGCTGCTGTCGATCAAGACGGGCGGCTGCGAGGAAGACTGCGGCTACTGCTCGCAGTCGTCGCACCACGACACGGGCCTGAAGGCCGAGAAGCTGATGGACGTCGACGCGGTGCTCGACGCCGCACGCGCGGCGAAGGCGAACGGCGCGAGCCGCTTCTGCATGGGCGCCGCGTGGCGCAACCCGAAGGAGCGCCACATGCCGGCGCTGACCGAGATGGTGCGCGGCGTGAAGGAGCTCGGCCTCGAGACCTGCATGACGCTCGGCATGCTGGAAGACGAGCAGGCGCAGGAACTCGCGAGCGCGGGCCTCGACTACTACAACCACAACCTCGACACGTCGCCGGAGTTCTACGGCCAGGTGATCTCGACGCGCACCTACCAGGATCGCCTCGACACGCTCGACCGCGTGCGTGACGCGGGCATCAACGTGTGCTGCGGCGGCATCATCGGGATGGGCGAATCGCGCCGCGAACGCGCGGGCCTGATCTCGCAGCTCGCGAACCTGAACCCGTATCCGGATTCGGTGCCGATCAACAACCTCGTCGCGATCGAAGGCACGCCGCTCGAAGGCACCGCGCCGCTCGACCCGTTCGAATTCGTGCGCACGATCGCGGTTGCGCGGATCACGATGCCGAAGGCCGTGGTGCGCCTGTCGGCCGGCCGCGAGCAGCTCGACGACGGCCTGCAGGCGATGTGCTTCCTCGCCGGCGCGAACTCGATGTTCTACGGCGACCAGCTGCTGACGACGAGCAACCCGCAGTCGCAGAAGGACCGTGCGCTGTTCGAGCGCCTCGGGATCCGTTCGAGCGATGCGGACGCGATGACGGCGAACGCGTAAGCGGTACGCACGGCGGATTCGTTCGCCACATGAGAAAGCCGGGATTCGTCCCGGTTTTTTTTCGTGCGTGCGCCGTGCACTCAGCCTGCTCCACCCAGCGCGCGCGGCTCCATGAACGTGTGCCTGAAATAGTCGCGCACCGCATGCATCGCGGGGCTCAACTCGATGTCCTTGCGCCAGGCAAGACCGACGCTCATCGGCGGCACCGGATCGCGCAGCACGATCGTCTCGATCCGCCGCCCTTCGAGCGACCACGGCCGATACACCATGTCGGACAGGATCGCGACGCCGCTGCCGTTGGCGACCATGCTGCGCACCGCCTCGACCGATGACGTGCGCAGGATCACGTTCGGCCGGTACGGCGTCTCGTTCCAGTAGCGCAGCGCCGTCTGCCCCGCTTCGTCGACCGTCAGCATCACGAACGGCTCTCGCGCGACTTCTGCGAACGTGACGCTCTCGTGTCTGAGCAGCGGATGATGCGCACCGACCCACAGCCGCCGCACCGAGTGAATCACCGGCTCCAGCACGAGCGCCGGATTCGATACGTTCGACGTGAGCAGCACGGCCATGTCGTAGCGGCCCGCGATCAGCCCCTCCTCGATCGACTCGCGGTTCAGCTCGTGCAGGTGGATCGTCAGCCGCGGGTACAGCGTATTCAGGCGCAGCACGTGATGCGGCAGGAAGTAGCCGAGCACCGTATAACTCGCGGCGATCGCGAGCGTGCCGGTCAGCGTGCTTTCGAGATTCGGAATCCGCATCGCCTCGTCGACCGACGACAGGATCGTGTACGCATGATTCAGGAAGCGCCGCCCCGTGTCGGTGAGCGTCACGCCCGACGGCGTGCGCAGAAAGAGCTGCGTGCCGAGGCTGTCCTCCAGCTCCTTGATCGCGCTCGTCACGGCCGACTGCGAAATCGTGAGCTGGATCGCGGCCTGCGAGATCTGGCCGAGCTCGGCGGTCGCGACGAAATACTTGAGCTGTCTGAGGGTCAGGGCCATGGTCGATGAGAAAGCAGAAGGGCACGCGATAAACATCATAACAACCGTGCCGCACCCGTGAACCCGGCCTCGTGGAAACCCTGCCGTCCCTGCTACGACGGCCCTCGGCGGCCGCTCTCCAGGGTATCGAAAAAATCGATACGGCTGCATACAAAAATAGAACTTTTTTGACGCAACCCGCGCGGCTAACCTGCGTTCAACACGGTTTCGGCATGCGCCACGACGCACGCGAACCGGAGAACCTGGAGGAGCACACCGTATGAGGAAGCACAGCGTCGACCTGAACTCCGACATGGGAGAGGGCTTCGGCCCGTGGACGATCGGCGACGGCGTCGACGAGCAGATCATGCCGCTCATCAGCTCGGCGAACATCGCCACCGGTTTTCACGCCGGCGACCCGAACATCATGGCGCGCACGGTACAGCTCGCGCGCGACGCCGGTGTCGGCATCGGCGCGCACCCGGGCTTTCGCGATCTCGTCGGCTTCGGCCGCCGCACGATCGCCGAAACGCCGCAGGCGCTCGTCAACGACATCCTGTATCAGCTCGGCGCGCTGCGCGAGTTCGCGCGCCTGAACGGCGTCAGCCTGCAGCACGTGAAGCCGCACGGCGCGCTCTACATGCATGCGGCGGCCAACGAGGCGTTCTCGCGGCTGCTGATCGAAACGCTGCAACGTGTCGACCCGGGCCTGTGGCTGTACTGCATGGAAGCGTCGGTCACGTACCGCGTCGCCGTCGAATACGGGCAGCCGGTCATTCGCGAGTTCTATGCGGATCGCGACTACGACCGCAGCGGCTCGATCGTGTTCACGCGCCGCGTCGGCCGCCTCGATCCGCGCCAGGTCGCCGACAAGGTGCTGCGCGCGTGCATCGACGGCAAGGTGCGCACGATCGACGGCGACGACATCGACATCGATTTCGACTCGGTCTGCATTCACAGCGACACACCGGGCGCGCTCGACCTCGTGCGCGACACGCGCCACGCGCTGATCCGCGAAGGCATCCGGACCGCCGGGCCGCAACCGCTCGCCGTCCATCACTGATTCAAGGAGACACACGATGGCATTGCACGATATCGTCAGCCCGCTGCCGGGCACCTTCTACCGGCGCCCGGCGCCCGATGCGGACTACTACGTCGCGGTCGACGCGACGGTTGCCGCCGGCGCGGTGGTCGGCCTCGTCGAGGTAATGAAGCAGTTCACCGAGATCGAAGCCGATGCGGCCGGGCGTGTGGTCGAGCTGCTCGTCGAGGACGGCGAGCCGGTCGACGCGGGCCAGGTGCTGATGCGGATCGAGGGGTGATGCGATGAAACCGGCCACTTCCCCCGACACGTTCTACCGCCCGTCGCGGATCCGGACCGTGCTGGTCGCGAACCGCGGCGAGATCGCGGTGCGAGTGATCCGCGCCGCGCGCGAGCTCGGCATGCGCGCGGTCGCCGTGGTCAGCGACGCGGACCGCGACAGCCTCGCCGCGCGCATGGCCGATGAAGCCGTCCACATCGGCTCGTCGCACGCGGCGAAAAGCTACCTGAATCCCACCGCGATCCTCGACGCGGCGCGGCAGTGCGGCGCGGACGCGATCCATCCCGGCTACGGCTTCCTGTCGGAAAACGCCGCATTCGCCGCGCAGGTCGAAGCGGCCGGCCTGATCTTCGTCGGCCCGGACTCGCAGGTAATCGCCACGATGGGCGACAAGGCCCGCGCACGCGAAACCGCGCGGCGCGCCAACGTGCCGACCGTGCCGGGCAGCGACGGCGTCGTGCAGTCGCTCGACGAGGCGCGGGACGTCGCCGCACGTATCGGCTATCCGATCATGATCAAGGCGGCCGCCGGCGGCGGCGGACGCGGCATCCGCGTCGCGCACGACGCCGCGCAGCTCGACGCCGAGCTGCCGCTCGCGCAGCGCGAGGCGCAGGCGGCCTTCGGCGACGGCGGCGTGTATCTCGAACGCTTCATCGCGCGGGCGCGCCACATCGAGGTGCAAGTGCTCGGCGATGGCCGCAGCGTCGTCCACCTGTTCGAGCGCGAATGCTCGCTGCAGCGGCGGCGCCAGAAAATCCTCGAGGAAGCGCCGTCGCCGTCGCTCACGCCCGCGCAGCGCGACGCGCTATGCGCGTCGGCCACGCGACTCGCGCAGGAGGTCGGCTATCGCAGTGCAGGTACGCTCGAATACCTGTTCGACGACGCGCGCGGCGAGTTCTACTTCATCGAGATGAACACCCGCATCCAGGTCGAGCATCCGGTGACCGAGGCGATCACCGGCATCGATCTCGTGCGCGAGACGCTGCGCATCGCCGACGGCGAGCCGCTGCGCTTCGCGCAGCACGACATCACGATGCGCGGCGCGGCGCTCGAATGCCGGATCAACGCGGAGGATCCGTTGCAGGATTTCCGCCCGAACCCTGGCCGGATCGACGAGCTGGTGTGGCCGACCGGCCCCGGCGTGCGCGTCGATTCGCTGCTCTATCCGGGCTACGTCGTGCCGCCGTTCTACGATTCGCTGCTCGCGAAGCTGATCGTGCACGACGAGAGCCGCGCGGCCGCGCTGCGGCGCCTGGCTCGCGCGCTCGGCGAGCTGCACGTCGGCGGCCTGAAGACGACCGCGCCGCTGCACGTCGCACTGCTCGCGGACGACGACGTGCGCGCCGGGCGTTATCACACGAATTTCCTCGAGGCGTGGATGCCGCGATGGCGCGAAGCCGCCACCGCCGCCGCGCAGCAACACGCAGCCGAAAATGCAGACGCCGTGCGCGTCGGGGAGGCGATGTGACGACCCGTTATACGTTCGGCGGCGACGAGTTCGTGTTCGTCGAAATCAGCGAATCAATGTCGCTCGATGCGTTCTTCAAGGGCACGGCGATCACGCGCGAACTGCAGCGCCGCGCGGTGCCCGGCATCACCGAGATCTGCCCGGCGAATGCGTCCTACCAGGTGCGCTACGACCCGGACGTGATCGAGCCCGATGCGCTCGTCGCGCTGCTGAAGACGATCGAGGCCGAGGTCGGCGACGCGCCGCTCGAACTCGACACGCGCATCGTCGAGGTACCGGTGCTCTACAACGACCCGTGGACGCACGAGACGCTGATGCGCTTTCGCGAACGTCACCAGGACCCGTCGTCGACCGATCTCGAATACGCGGCGCGCATCAACGGCAAGCGCGACGTCGACGCATTCATCGCCGCGCACTCGGGCTCGCCGTGGTTCGTGTCGATGGTCGGCTTCGTCGCCGGCCTGCCGTTCATGTACCAGATGGTCGAGCGCGAACGCCAGCTCGAAGTGCCGAAGTACCTGCGGCCGCGCACCGACACGCCGAAGCTGACGGTCGGCCACGGCGGCTGTTTCGGCTGCATCTACTCGGTGCGCGGCGCGGGCGGCTACCAGATGTTCGGCGTGACGCCGGCGCCGATCTTCGATCCCGAGCAGCGGCTCGACTACCTGCGCGAGTTCATGGTGTTCTTCCGGCCCGGCGACATCGTGAAATTCCAGCCGATCGATCGCGACGCGTACGACGCGGCAGTGGCGGCCGTCGAAGCCGGCACGTTCTCGCTGCGCGTGCGCCCGGTGAAATTCTCGCTCGACGCGTTCCTGCGCGATCCCGATGCGTATAACCGCTCTCTCGTCGAGGTGCTGCATGCAAACTGACGCGCACAACCTGATCGAAGTCGTGAAACCCGGCCTCGCGACGTCGGTCCAGGACATGGGCCGGCAAGGCTACTACCACGTCGGCATTCCACCGTCGGGCTCGCTCGACCAGTACGCGTCGCGCGCGGCGAACCTGCTGGTCGGCAATCCCGAAGAAGCCGCCGTGCTCGAATGCACGCTGCTCGGCCCCGAGCTGATGTTCCATACGGACGCGCTGATCGCCGTCACCGGCGCCGAGATGACGCCGAAGATCGACGGCATCGGGCAGCGCTGCAACGTCGCGCTGCGGATCCGCGCGGGCAGCGTGCTGTCGTTCCATTACGTGAAGGCCGGCGCGCGCGCGTATCTCGCCGTCGCGGGCGGCATCGACGTGCCGGTCGTGCTCGGCAGCCGCTCGACCTACACGCTCGGCGCGATCGGCGGCCACGCGGGCCGGCGCCTGCAGAAAGGCGACCGGCTGCCGATCGGTGCTCCCGTCGGCACGCACCGCGAGGGGCGCGAGCTGCCGGCGGCCGTGAGCCGGCCGCTCGACAACCCGGTCGAGCTGCGCGTGCTGACGGGCCTGTACCACTACCGGCTCACCGACGAATCGGCTCGCACCTTCTTCGACGACGAATGGACGGTCGCGCCCGAAGCCGACCGCATCGGCTACCGCTACAAGAACGGCCGGGCGCTGCAGTTCCGGCCGCGCGAGCAGCCATTCGGCGCAGGCGCCGATCCGTCGAACATCGTCGATGCGTGCTACCCGATCGGCTCGATACAGGTGCCGGCCGGGCTCGAGCCGATCATCCTGCACCGCGACGCGGTGTCGGGCGGCGGCTACGCGACGATCGGCACGGTCATCAGCGCCGACATGGACCTGATCGGCCAGATGCAGCCCAACCACCGCGCGCGTTTCGTACGCGTGACGATGGCCGACGCGCTCGCCGCGCGCCGCGAGTACCAGCGGCGCCTCGCGCTGCTGCGCGCCGTGCTGCGGGACTGAGCACCGGACGCCCGGCGCGTGCCGGGCGCCTGACGCCCCTCGTTCCTGTTCCGCTGTCGTGTCCCGACCGCGCGCCGGTGCGCCGCGCGGCGGGGACGCTTGCGCGCTGTTTCCGTTCCTGCCGAACCGGTTGCCCGCCCGACGTCGGGGCAACCCTGCGGATCGCATGTGCCGCGGCCGAGACGTCGTTCGCAGTTTCCGCTCATCAAGGAGCACGATCATGGCCAACCTGGCTCAGGCCCGCCCCGACGAGGATCTCGACCTGTCGACGCTCGCCGTTCCCGACCACGCGCGCATGCCGCCCTTTTCGCTGACGATGGCGTGGTGGGCCGTGTGCAGCGCGGTGTTCTATATCGTCGTGGGCGCCACGCTCGCGCTCACCTATGGCGCGCGCAACGCGCTGATCGGAATGGCGCTGTCGGTCGTGTCGTACGGCCTCGTCAATACGATCATCAGCCGCTATGCGATCCGCACGGGACTCTCGGTCGCGCTGTTCTCGCGTGTGCTGTTCGGCAGTGCCGGCGCGGCGCTCGCGACACTGATCTTCTTCGCGACGGCGATCTACTACGCGGTGTTCGAAGGCTCGGTGATCGCGGTTGCCGCGCATCACCAGTTTCCCGGGCTCGATTACAAATGGGCCGCACTGATCGTCGTCTGCTACAGCGTGCCGCTCGTGTTCGGCAGCGTGCAGCACTGGCTCGACAAGTTCAACGGCGTGCTGCTGCCGTTCTACCTGCTCGGGCTGCTCGCGGCGGTCGGGCTCGCGACGGCCGAATACGGCTATAACGCAGCCTGGCTCGATTTCGGCCCGACGGGCACCACACCGGCCGGCGGCTGGTGGCACTGCTTCGTCTACTACATGGGTGTGTGGGTGCTGACGATGTTCACGTTCGACTACGCGCGCTTCGGCCGCAAGGAAGACGCGGGTTATCACGGCCGCTTCAACTTCGGGATGCCGTTCTACCTCGTCACGTTTCTCGTCAACGGCGCGGCCGGCATCTATCTCGTCAGCACGATTCGGGGGCTCGGTACGCTCTCCGAAGTATCCGTGGTGCTCGCGCTGCTGAAGCTGATGGGGGTATGGGGGTTGCTGTTCGTATGGGTCACGCAATCGCGGATCAACACCGCGAACTACTACCTCGCGACCGTCAACATGCAGGCGTTCTTCCTGAAGGTGGCCGGCCTGCGCGCGCCGAAGTTCGTGTGGGCGCTCGTGGTCGGCGCAGTCGTCTATGCGCTGATGATGGCGGACATCTTCTCGCGGATCCTGCAGGCGCTCGCGTACCAGGGGATCTTCGTCGTCGCATGGGTCGGCGTCGCGCTCGCGCACATCCTGTCGGATCGCTACGGGAAACTGGTCGGTGACGATGTCGAATGCCGCGACGCGCATGTGCCGACCTTCAACCCGGGCGGGCTGACCGCATGGTTCGCCGGCGCTTTCGTCGGGCTCGCGCTGAACCAGGCGACGGGGTTCGCCGCATCGCTGTCGGCGCCCGCGACGTTCGTCGTGTCGTGGGTGGTCTATCGCGCGCTGCTGGGCACGGCCAAGCGGACCTGGTTCGTACGCAATACGTGACGGGATACCCGCGCGCCGCCGCGCGTCACCCGTTCGTCTGTCCCGCGTTGCCCTGCGCGTCGCGGATCACGGTCTTCTCCACGCGCCAGCGCACGCCGTCGAGCCCGTCGACCACATACTCGCCGGTGCGCGGCTGCAGCGTGCGCGCCAGCGCCTGCACCGGATAGACGCGTGCGCTGTCTTCTGCGCGGTCCTACGTGGCCGGTGACGCAATCGTCATGTGGCCCGCCCTTCCCGATGGCGTACCGGCGTATCGTATCGGCGCGTACGGCAGCGGCCGCTGCCCGCTGCCGTGCGCCATCCGCATCACACGTGTGCCGCCGCGCCGTCGATCGCCGCGCGCACGCGCTCGACGAGTGGTTGATCGACCGGCGCCAGCACCTCGCCGCGCGGCCGTACGCCCGAGCCGAAATGCACCGCGCGCACGCCGGTCGCGCGGACGAAATCGCCGACCGCGTCGACCGTGAGCCCCGAGCCGGCCAGCACCGTGCAGGTCGAGCCTGCCGCCTGCCGAACCAGCCGCGTGATCGTCGCGACCGCGTCGAGCACCGACGGATGGCCGCCCGACGTCAGCACCGACGTGACGGCCGGCACACGCAGCAGCGCGTCGAAGGCCGCATTGAGGTCGCGCGACACGTCGAACGCGCGATGGAAGGTCAGCGGGCGGCCGTCCGCCGCAGCCGCGATGCGGGCCAGTGCGTCGAGATCGACGTCGCCGCGTGCGTCGAGCGCGCCGAACACGACGCCGTTCGCACCGGCCGCGACGGCTGCACGCACGTCGCGTTCGATCACGCGGAGATCGTCGGCGTCATAGACGAACGACCGGCTGTGCGGTCGCACGATCACGTTGACGGGAATCGGCACGGCGGCCACGACGGCTTCGATCAGGCCGACGCTCGGCGTCAGCCCGCCTTCGGTGATCGCGGTCACGAGTTCGAGGCGGTCGGCGCCCGCGCGGGCGGCGGCCTTCGCATCGCCGACGGTCGTGGCGATCACTTCGAGGAGAACGGAGGAAGCGGCGTTTCGGTTCATGGGCGGCCCGCGAATCGTCAGGACAATTCGCGCATCCTAGCCGAGCCGCGTGACGGACGCCAGCGTGCCGGCCGCCGCGTACTTCAGCGGCGCACTTCGGCCGGGGACGTCAGCCGCGCCGCACGAGCCAGACGCCGACGAGCGCGGACAACGCCGTCACGCCGGTGCCGGGCACGAAGCGGAACATGCGCGCGTCGAAGTACGCGCCCTGCTGCTGCATCACGTCGACGATCGCCGGTGTGAGCACGAGCATCCCCCAGCCCACCATCCCGAGCGCGGTGGTCGCGGCCGCGACGAGCAGCACGATGCCCGCGCCGCGCGCACGCGGCCGGAATGCGCCGGCAAACGCGCCCGCAGCGAGCAGCACGGCCGACACCGCGAACAGCACGGCGACGAATATGGCGGTCGCGCCCGCGTGGCCGACTTTCATGAACGCCGCCATCTGCGCGGCGATCACGCAGAAGCCGGCGATCGAGAACAGCACGATCGCCAGCGCGTTACGCACGACGCTCACGCGTTTGCCTGGAAATACGCAGTCGCCGGGCGCCGGAACAGCAGGTAGACGAACACCGCGAACAGCAGGACGCCGGGGATCAGCACCGCGAGCATCGACGCCGGCATGTTGACG
The DNA here is from genome assembly GCF_002223085.1 of Burkholderia sp. HI2714. Classification (NCBI taxonomy): domain Bacteria; kingdom Pseudomonadati; phylum Pseudomonadota; class Betaproteobacteria; order Burkholderiales; family Burkholderiaceae; genus Burkholderia; species Burkholderia sp. HI2714. Next base: position 144,304 of record NZ_NKFM01000029.1, read on the forward strand.
AACGAGAACGCCATGCCGATCACGAACGTCACGATGTAGGCCTTGCGCGACCACTCGCGGCCCTTCAGGATCGCGATGCCGATCACGACGTTCACGACTTCGAGGATCATGCTGATGCCGAACGTCGCCCAGACGGGCAGCAGGTAGTGCGACAGCAGCGCCTGGGTGGTCGGCATGCCGATCGAGAACGGCGTATAGACGCACGTGATCGCGTTGGTCACGATGATGATCCACGCGAGGATGGTCAGCGAAATCGGTCGTTTCATGGTGTTTTCCTTTTTATATTCGCCGCCATGGTGGCCCCCGGGACGGCGCGAGCGCGGTCACGACGGCCGCGGTCGCGCCATTGTCGGGGAAGCGCGCGGCGAACGCAACGACCGCCCCCGCGCGCCGCGCCGCCGATTGCCGCATGCAAGCCGTGCGTCGTTACGCGGCTTCGGCCTCGTCGTCGACCCAGTCGATATCGCCGCACAGCACGCGCTGCGCATCGCCGACGCGCACGGCCACCGACAGCGTCACGCACGGCTGCGCCTCGTTGATCGACAGGTACGGCCGCGTGACCTGCACGCGCCCCGGCTCGGCGATCGCCGAGCGGAAATACGGCCGGCGCAGCCAGTTCGCGCCCTGCGCGTCCGCCAGCGGCGAGAAGCGCGCCTCGGCGAGCGCGCGGTCGGCGCGCAGCACGACGTTGCGGCCCGACTGGCGGCCGTGCGCGTCGAGCAGGAAGCAGCGCGCGGCCGCGTCGAGCGCGAGGAAGTTCCAGCACACCTCGTCGAGCGGCTCGCCGGCCGCGAGACGCTCGGCCGCCCGTTCGAACGCGCGCAGGTACGGCGCGAGCCGCTGCGCGTCGCGCCGCTCGCGCGCGTCGGTCTGCTGGCGAAAGCGCTCGGTCAGCTCGCCGATGCAGCCGGTCGCGGCCGCGCTGTCCGGCAGCCCCGGCGCCGGCCGGCCGAAGTAGTAGCCCTGCACGAAATCGGCCTCGCACGACAATGCGATCTGCGCCTCGTGCTCGGTCTCGATGCCCTCGACGAGCACCAGCTTGCCGGCCTCGTGCAGCAGCGTCACCAGCCCGTGCAGGATCGCGGTGAGCCCCGTGCGGTGCGCCGCGTGCGACAGCATGATGCGGTCGAGCTTCACGATGTCGGGGTTCAGCTGCCAGATCCGCTCGAGGTTCGAATGACCCGCGCCGAAATCGTCGAGCGCGATCAGGAAGCCGTGCGTGCGGAATTCGCGCACGGCCTCGGCAAGCCGCTCGACGTCTTCCGCACGCTGTTCGAGCACTTCGAGCACGATGCGGCGCGGCGGCATGCCGAGCCGCTTCAGGTTCGCGAGCAGCGCGGCCGCCTGGAACGGGTCGGTGAGCACGCCCGGATGCACGTTGAGGAACAGCCACTCGCGCTCGGCGCCGAGCAGCGCGAAGTTCTCGAGATGCAGCGCCTGCGCGAGCCGGTCGAGCTGCAGCAGCTCGCCCTGGCGCGCGGCTTCGCCGAATACGTCGAGCGGCGACACGGCGCGGTCGAGCGCATCGTGCGCGCGCAGCAGCGCCTCGTAGCCCACCGCACGCTGGTGCGACAGGCTGAAAATCGGCTGGAATACGGTCGTGAGCGTCAGGTCGCGGTGCTGCGTCGCCAGACGTTCGAAGCCGGAACTCACCTCCCGCTCGAACCGGTACGGCGACGCGGCGGCCGGACGCTCCTGTTGCACGATCGTCATGCTGCCTTCCTCCTGGTATTGCCTTCGAACGCGGCGCCCGACGAAGCGAGTGGCGCGTGCAATGTCATGGTTGGACCCTCGGTTGTCCGGTCGACGCCGGACGGCTGCCGAACCTCAAGCAAGCTCCGTGCAAGGCGCCGACCGCCCGTGTGCCGCACGGCTCGCGCCGGGCTGCCGCACCATCCCGGCGCAGGTTGCGCGCACCGTTTTCGTGCATGCGCACCGGTCGCTCGAAGGCAACCGTTACGCCAGCACGCTACACTCCGTACGATCGTTTCATTCCCCGTATTCGCCGTATCGATGGAAATCGTCTTCACCGTCCTGATCCTGCTGCTGACCGTCGCGCTGTCCGGCGCCGTCACACGCAACCTGCCCTTCCAACTACCGTTGCCGCTGATGCAGATCGCGTTCGGCGCGATGCTCGCGTGGCCGAAGCTGAACCTGCACGTCACGTTCGATCCCGAAATCTTCATGCTGCTGTTCATTCCGCCGCTGCTGTTCGCGGACGGCTGGCGGATTCCGAAGCGCGAGCTGTACCTGCAGCGCCGCGCGATCCTGATGCTCGCATTCGGGCTCGTGTTCATGACGGTACTCGCAGTGGGCTACTTCGCGCACTGGCTGATACCCGAGTTGCCGCTGCCGATCGCGTTCGCGCTCGCGGCCGTGCTGTCGCCGACCGACGCGGTTGCGCTGTCGGGCATCGCCGGCAAGGGCCGGATCCCGCCGCAACTGATGCACATCCTCGAGGGCGAGGCGCTGATGAACGACGCGTCCGGCCTCGTCGCACTGAAATTCGCGATCGCGGCCGCGCTGACGGGCATGTTCTCGCTGCGCGACGCGTCGGTCACGTTCGTGATCGTCGCCGCCGGCGGGCTCGCGACGGGCGCGATCGTGTCGTGGGCGTTCAGCGCGCTGTCGACGCGCTTCCTGAACGCCGAGCAGGAAGGCGATCCGGCCCCCGGCATCGTGATGACGCTGCTCGTGCCGTTCGCGGCCTACCTGTTCGCCGAGCACCTCGACCTGTCGGGCGTGCTGGCGGCCGTATCGGCCGGGATGATGATGAACTACACGAGCTTCTCGCGTAAAAGCACCGTCGCGTCGCGCGTGCGCGCCGAAAGCACGTGGGCGATGATCGAGTTCGTGTTCAACGGCATGGTGTTCATCATGCTCGGGCTGCAGCTGCCGCACATCATCGGCCGCACGCTCGTCGACGCGCACCACACGAGCGACGCGCTCGTCGGCCGGATGATCTTCAACGTCTGCGCGATGATGTTCGCGCTGTATGCGATCCGCTTCCTGTGGGTCTGGCTGCTGCGCTGGTTCGCCAGCCGTCGCGCCGCGCGCCACGGCCTCGCGGGCACGATGGCCGGCGTGCGCACGATCGCCGTGATGACGGTCGGCGGCGTGCGCGGCGCGGTCACGCTCGCCGGCGTGCTGTCGATTCCGGTCGCACTGTCCGACGGCGTGCCGCTGCCCGGCCGCGACACGGCGATCTTCGTCGCGTCGGCCGTGATCCTCGGCTCGCTCGTCGTCGCGGTGATCGGCCTGCCGCTGCTGCTGCGCGGCGTGCGTTCGTCACGCAGCCCGCTCGGCGACGAGGAGCGCGCCGCGCGCGCAGCCGCCGCGCAGGCCGCGATCCGCGCGATCGATACGTCGCACGACGCGATCTCAGTCGATCTCGACGAATCGGGCGCCGCACGCTGCGCGGACATCTCCGCACGCGTGATGGACCAGTACCGCCGCCGCCTCGCGACGCTCGCCGAGGACGGCCCCACGCCGCGCGCGGAAGCGAAGCAGGCCGAAACGATGGAACTGCAGATGCGGATCGCGGCCGTGCGCGCGGAACGCTCCGCGCTGTACCGGCTGCGCAGCGAGAGCAAGATTTCCGACGAGACGCTGACGAAGCTGCTCCGCGAGATCGACCTGTCGGAAACCGCGCTGTCGACGCGCAAGAAAGGCATTCTCTGATCCGACGCTCGGGGCGGGCAGCGCCCGGCCCTGCGAAACGCTCGTGTGCGCGACCTTCGCCTGGCGGCAGGTTGCGGTGCGCCGCGCGGGCGGCGCCTCACGCTTTTCTGCTCCCGACAACCGGCAGCGGGCCACGCGCGCCCCGCCCGACTGTCTGTCCATTTCAAAAAACTTACACACCGCCCGGTTAGGATCACCGCTTGCCGACGGATGCGTCGCGCCGTTCATCCTGCATCGTCATCCTAATGAAAAACCCCGCAAGCCGCCCGCTGGCGAACCGGTCCGACCTCCTCATGCCCAACCATCGAAACCCGCTGACCTCCCTCCCGCACCCGAGCCGCCGCCGCTTCCTGACGCAGGGCGCCGCCGTGCTCGGCAGCAGCATGCTCACCGCCTGCGGCGGCGATTCGGTCGAATCGTCCGAACACTTCGCCGACGGCTTCGTGTGGGGTGTCGCCACCGCGGCACCGCAAGTCGAAAGCCGCGATGGCCGTGGACGAAGCAACTGGGACGTGTTCGCCGACCAGCCCGGCACGATCGCGGACGGCTCCACGAACGCGCGCTGCATCGAATTCGAGCAGCGCTACCCGGGCGATCTCGCGCTGCTGGCGAACGCGGGCATCCAGGCGTTCCGCTTCTCGACCGCATGGCCGCGCGTGCAGCCGGACAGCGCCGGCGCAACGAGCGACGCGGGCCTCGCCACCTACGACCGCATGGTCGATGCGATGCTCGAACAGCGGCTTACGCCGTACCTGACGCTCTTTCACTGGGATATCCCGGTCTGGGCCGGGGATTTCCGCGACCGCGACATCGCATACCGGCTGGCCGACTACGCACACATCGTGTCGCGCCGGCTCGGCGACCGCGTCAAGCACTGGATGATGCTGAACGAACCGAACGGCGTCGCGCTCGCCGGCTACGGCTTCGGCGCATCGCCGCCGCGCGCGCACTCGACGGAGGCGATGTTCGCCGCGATCCACCATCAGAACCTCGCGCAGGGGCTGATGTTCCAGGCCGTGCGTGCGAACGTGCCGGGCACCGCGCAGATCGGCACCACGATCAGCGGGCGGCCCGTGCATGCGGCGACAAACGCGGCCGCCGACCAGGCCGCCGCCGCCCGGTTCGACGCGATCTGGCATCGCGCGTTTCTCGACCCGCTGTACGGTAAGGGATATCCGGCGGAGCTGCAGTCGGCGCTGGCGCCGCTCGTCCAGCCGGGCGACATGGCGACGATCGCCGCGAACCCGGATTTTCTCGGCGTGCAGTATTACAACTGCTTCTATGTGAAGGCCGACGCAAGCAGCACGGGTTTCGCGCTGGCCGACAGTCCGCCGAACGAAATCCAGACGATGGGGTATCCGGTCGAACCGTATGGCATGAGCGAGATGCTGCTGCGCGTCCATCGCGACTATGGCGCGCCGCGCATCGTCGTCACCGAGACGGGCTTCGCGATCGCGGAGCCTGCGCCGAATGGCGGCATCGTCGACGACGGCCCGCGCATCGACTATCTCGCCAGCTACCTGAACGCCGCGCACGACGCCTATCGGCAGGGCGTGCGCCTCGGCGGGCTGTTCTGCTGGGCCGGATTGGACAGTTGGGAGTGGAGCAGCGGCTTCGCGAAAAAATTCGGGCTGATCCACGTCGACCCGGCGACGCAGGCGCGCTCGCCGAAGCGCAGCCTCGCGTACTACTCGCGTTGCATCGCCGGCAATCGCGTCGCGTGAGTTCGCGCGAGCAACCCACGCGGGCGTGACCGGCGCGCCTGCGCCGATCCGCCGGCGGCCCCGCATCGGCCGCCGCGCGGGCAACGTACCGGCATCGCCCCGGTTGCCCGGCGCGAACCTCACCGGCCTTCGCGTTACTTCGCGACGACGACCGGAATCCCCTTCAGCATCCCCGCGCCCTTCATCTCGTCGAGCGCGTGCTGCACGGCCGCGCTCGTCGCCGCTTCGATGCCGAGCTGCAGCGCGAGCTCGCGCTCCGCGCGCTTCACGCCGGCAAGATTGCGCACCTTCACGTGACCGAAGCCGCGCACGCGTGCATGCAGGTCGGCCAGTTGCGTGACCTGCGCCGCATTGCCGGCCGTCGTCGCGGCGAGCGCACGCGTGAGCGTCGTCTCGTAGTCGTCGGCGAGCGCACGCTCCATCTTGCGCTCGACGGTGCGGCCGAACGGATCGAGCCACGTGCCGCGCAGGCTGCGCACGCGCGCCAGCATGCCGAACACCGGCCACATCCACTGGCCGAACACGCGCTTCTTCGGCGCGCTGCCGTCGCTGCCGGCCTTTGCGACCGTCGGCGGCGCCAGGTTGAACTTCACGCGATAGGCCTGCCCCGGCACGCCTTCGAACTGCGCTTCGAGCGCCGTGCGGAACGCGTCGTCCGTGTACAGCCGCGCGACCTCGTATTCGTCCTTCACCGCGAGCAGCCGGTAGAACGTGGTCGCGACCGCGCGCGTCAGCGCGTCGTCGCCCTTCGCACGCGCCGCGCCCACGAGCGCACGGTAGCGCTCGACATAACGTGCGCCGCCGTAGGCATCGAGACGCGCTTCGCGATCGGCGATCAGCTCGGCGAGCGTCTCCGGCGCGGCATGCGCGGCCACCGTGTGACGCGCGTTCCACAACGCATCGAGGCCCGCCGCGTCGCCGGCCGCCATCCGGCCGATCGAGAACGCGAGCTTGTTCATCGGCACCGCGACGTTGTTCAGCTCGATCGCGCGCATCATCGCCGCGAGCGACACCGGCACGAGGCCAAGCTGCCATGCATAGCCGAGCATCAGGATGTTCGCGCCGATCGAGTCACCGAGGAACTTCGCGGCGAGCGCCTGCGCGTCGCAGCTCGACAGGTAGCCGTCGCCGGCCGCGTGGCGCATCTTCTCGAGCAGCGCGTCCGCATGCAGGTTCGCGTCGGGGTTCTGCACGAACGACGCGTTCGGAATCCGGTGCGTGTTGACGACGATCCGCGAACGCTCGTGACGCACCGTCTGCAGCGCCTCGGCGCTCGCGCCGACCACCATGTCGCACGCGAGCAGCACGTCCGCCTGCTGGGTGTCGATGCGCACCTGGTTCAGCCACCGGTCGCTCGATGCGATCCGCACGAACGACAGCACCGAGCCGCCCTTCTGCGCGAAGCCCATGAAGTCGAGCACCGACGCGCTCTTGCCTTCGAGGTGCGCGGCCATGCTGATCAGCGCGCCGACCGTCACGACACCCGTGCCGCCGACGCCCGTCACGAGCATGTCGAACGGCGCCGCGTCGAGATGCGTCGCCGGCACCGGCAGCGCATCGACGCGCACGGCGAGCGCGGCTTCGTCGAATGCGGCACCGGCCGCCTTCTTCAGCGCCGCGCCTTCGACCGTCACGAAGCTCGGGCAGAAGCCGTTCACGCACGAATAGTCCTTGTTGCACGACGACTGGTCGATGCGGCGCTTGCGGCCGAGCGGTGTCTCGAGCGGCTCGACCGACAGGCAGTTCGACTGCACGCCGCAATCGCCGCAGCCTTCGCACACTGCGTCGTTGATGAACAGGCGCTTGTCCGGGTCGGGGAATTCGCCCTTCTTGCGGCGGCGGCGCTTCTCGGCCGCGCAGGTCTGGTCGTAGATCAGCACGGTGACGCCCGGCGTCTCGCGCAGCTCGCGCTGCACGGTGTCGAGTTCGCTGCGGTGATGGAACGTCGTGCCCGGCGGGAACTGGCCGTGATGACCGTCGTACTTCTCCGGCTCGTCGGACACGACCACGAAGCGCGACACGCCTTCCGCCTCGACCTGCCGCGCGATCTGCGGCACCGAGATGCTGCCGTCGACCGGCTGCCCGCCCGTCATCGCGACCGCGTCGTTGTAGAGGATCTTGTACGTGATGTTCGCTTTCGCGGCCACGGCCTGGCGGATCGCGAGGATGCCCGAATGGAAGTAGGTGCCGTCGCCGAGGTTCTGGAACACGTGCTTCGTGTTGGTGAACATCGCGTGCGCGGCCCAGTCGACGCCCTCGCCGCCCATCTGGATCAGCCCCGTCGTGTCGCGCTCCATCCACGACGCCATGAAGTGGCAGCCGATGCCGGCCTGCGCGATCGAGCCTTCCGGCACCTTCGTCGACGTGTTGTGCGGGCAGCCCGAGCAGAAATACGGCGTGCGCTTCACCGCGTCCGCCTCGTTCGACAGGATTTGCGGCGCGACGAGATCGACCACGCGTTCGCGGCGGTCGAGCGCCGGCTTGTGGCGCGCGAGCCAGTCGGCGAACACCGGCAGGATGCGCGACGGGCGCAGCTCGCCGAGCTCGGACAGCAGGCAGGCGCCGGCAGCGTCGTGCTTGCCGAGCACCCGCGGGCGCGCGCCTTCCGTGCGGTTGTACAGGTAGTCCTTGATCTGCTGCTCGATGACCGGGCCCTTCTCCTCGATCACGAGCACTTCGGCGAGCCCGTCGACGAAGGTTTCGAGGCGCGTCATCTCGAGCGGATACGACAGGCCGACCTTGTAGATCCGCACGCCGGCCGTATCGAGATCGGCCACCGTCAGGTCGAGGCGGCGCAGCGCTTCCATCAGGTCGAGGTGCGCCTTGCCGCAGGTCACGATGCCGACGTTGGCCTGCGCGCTCGGTGCGATCCACTTGTCGATGCTATTGGTGCGCGCGAAATGGCGCACCGCGTCGAGCTTCGCGGCGAGGCGCGCCTCGATCGTGAGGCTCGGCAGGTCGGGCCAGCGATTGTGCAGGCCGCCCGCCGGCGGCGTGAAGCCTTCCGGCACGGGCCACTGCGTCTGCAGCGCGTCGAGGTCGACGGTCGAGCCCGATTCGACCGTTTCCGAGATCGCCTTGAAACCGACCCACGCGCCCGAGTAGCGCGACAGCGCCCAGCCGTACAGGCCGAATTCGAGCATGTCGGCGATGTTCGCCGGGTTCACGACCGGCATGTGCCACGCGATCATCGCGAAGTCGCTCTGGTGCGGCATCGACGACGACACGCAGCCGTGGTCGTCGCCCGCCACCACCAGCACGCCGCCATGCGGCGACGAACCGTACGCGTTGCCGTGCTTCAGCGCGTCGCCGGCGCGATCGACGCCCGGGCCCTTGCCGTACCACATCGCATACACGCCCTCCACCGTGCGCTCGGGATCGGCCTCGACCCGCTGCGTGCCGAGCACGGCCGTGCCGCCGAGTTCCTCGTTGATCGCGGGCAGGAAGCGCACGCCGCCGGCGTCGAGCAGCTTCTTCGCCTTCCACAGCTGCTGGTCGACCATGCCGAGCGGCGAGCCGCGATAGCCGCTGACGAAGCCGGCCGTGTCGAGCCCCTGTTCGGCGTCGACCGTGCGCTGCATCAGCAGCAGGCGAACCAGCGCCTGCGTGCCGGTCAGGAAGATCCGGCCGCGCGTCGCGGTCAGGTTGTCGGTCAGGCGGTAGTCGGACAGGGCAGGCGTGCCGTCGACGGGCAGGCGGGCAGTCATGGGGGGAAGTCTCCGGATTGTGCTGTTCTGGGCTGCTCGGCAGGGCGTCGGGCGACGCGTGACTGGCGGCAGCGAATGGCTCTATTTTTTCGCGCGCAGCCGAGAATGTTTTTCCTCATCTTGCTCGGGCGGGCCCTCAGTGAGAAAAACTGCGCAGCTTTTTGGCAGGATTTGAGAGAGTTTTCGCGCACGGCGGTCGGGCGGGATGGGCGACGCGTCGGGGCGGGCGGCCCGTTTGCCGGGGAAACGCGTGGCGGTCCGACGGTGGCCCAGGGGAGGTGGCGGGTGGCGCTTGTGCCCCGTGTGACAAGGGTTTCAGCGCGTCGTGGCGGTGACCCTCACCATTGAAATGCACAGCGTTGCGTTTGGTCGGCGGCGCGGGATGTCCACAACGCCGCGGCCCTCGGCCGACCGGGCTCGCGCGCTCACCGTTCGATTGCACAGCGTTTCGAGTGGTGTGGAGGCCGGGATGTCCACACCGTTGTCGGCATGCGTTTGGCGCTTGCCCCGACGCTCACCGTTGAAATTCACAGCGCGGCGAGTGGGTTTCGGCTGCGGATATCCACATCGGTGAGGGCGTATTGCGTCGATCGGCGGCTCGCCTTCGGCGTTCGAATGCTCAGGGTCGTGAGTGGGTTCGTCGGCTGGAAAGGCATGCAGAAACATGCATGCTGCACAATCGCGGACTCGTACTCACCGTGGAAATACACAGGATCGCGAGTGGGTTTATCGGCCGGACATGTACGGCGGAACGCGCATGCTGCACGATCGCGGGCTCTCGCTCATCGTGAAAATACACTGGATCGCGAGCGGGCTTATCGACCGGCGCGCGCGGGTACACGCATTCTGCACAATCGCGGACTCACACTCACCGTGGAAATACACAGGATCGCGAGTGGGTTTATCGGTCGGACATGTACGACGGAACGCGCATGCTGCACAATCGCGGGCTCGCACTCACCGTTGAAATACACAGGGCTTCGAGTGTCTGCAACAGCGGTTATCCACGCCCGATCCGGCATTGCTGACCGGCTAGGCGAGCACCCTCACCATTGAAAACCACAGCGCTTCGAGTGGTCCGCGACGCAGGATATCCACATGCATGCGCATCCGTCGATGCGATAACGGATGCGCGCCGCGGAAGGCGAGACCGGCCGGTAATCCTTGCTGGAAGCGGCTCATCGGCCGATTGGGTACAGACACTCACCATCGAAATGCACAGCGTCGCGAGTCGTTTCCGCTGCAGGATATCCACACGGGTGCCCGTGTTTTCCTCGTTCGCGCTCCGTGTGCGAGCCCTGAGACACACGACGCTTCAGACGGCGCCGATGGCCGAATGATCGCATTCCTGGTGCGCTGACCGCCGATCCCGTGTCCACGCTCCCCCCTGCATTGCGCAGCGCCTCGAGTCGCTTGCGAACGCGGCGATGCGCAGCGAAATCTGCACGTTGCAGACCACACGCCCGCGCTCGCCGTTAAAATGCACGGCCTTTCGGTTGACAGCCGGAACCGGATCTCTACGTCGCGGCACGCCGCGGTTCCGCCGCGCATGCGCGCGTTCGGCTAGAATGCGCGACGCTTCGAACCACGCAAAGATCGGAAAACCGCGCCAGGACAGGCGCATCGCCCGATCGGACGCCGCCCCTCACCGTTGAATTCCACAGCATTTCGCGTCGTTTCGCGGGCGAGTTGTCCACAACCAGCTTCATGCATTCCGTATCATCCGGTGACCCTCACCTGTGAAATGCACAGGGCGCCGAGTCGTTTCGGCGTGACGATATCCACAACCGATCGCTCGACGCGACCTTCGTCGGACCATCGACTGGAACGGCCCGCGCATCCGCCGACGGCTATCGGGCATTGACCGGAAAACCCCGTCCAGACGGCCTCGGCGGCACCCTCACCATTCAAATGCACAGCGTTTCGAGTCGCCTTCGAGGTGGGTTATCCACATCTGTCCAACGAGGCTGCACCGAACAGGCACGCGCCCTCGAGCCGCATTACTCGGCAATCGACCGGATGACCGCCGCCGGATTGCCGCCGACCAGCACATTCGGCGGAACATCCCGCGTGACGACGGCTCCGGCCGCGACCACCGAGTTCTCGCCCACCGTCACACCGCCGATGATCGTCGCACCGGCGCCGATCCAGACGTTCCGTTCGATCACGATCGGCTTCGCGACGACGAAGTCGCGCCGCCGCGAAGGTTCGACGGGGTGACCGGACGTGATGAGGCTGACGTTCGGCCCGATCATCGCGTCATCGCCGATCTCGAGCCCACCGAGATCGTAGAACGTGCAGTTCTGGTTGACGAACACGTTGCGCCCGAGCTTCATGCCGGTGCCGCCCGTCGCATGGAACGGCGGGATCAACACGAAGCCGTCGTCCACCGGCATACCGATCAGTTCTCCGAATAATGTGCGAACCTCGGCGGCGTCGTCGAACGTCAGGCGATTGATCCGCGCGGCGATCGACATCGCCCGCTTGACCTCGGCCACCATCGCCGCGGATTCCGGCGTTCTTCTCGGAATGATCGTGGTGCGATCGTCGTTTGCCATGCGTGTGTTGTCTCCCATGATTTCCCTGTTTCGCGATGCATCGGCGCTTGCGGAACGATGCCAGTGTGGGCGCGTGTGCAGACGCTGCGGGCTCCGTGATGCCGTGCGCGGGATGCCGGCCTACACCGTGATTCCCATCCCATTTATAACTAGTATCAACATAACTAGTTATCGACATATCGCCTTGTGCGACAAGGCTTTGCCCGGCCTTCTGCCTGATTCACGCTCGACACACAACGCGTCTGGCCATCCTATGCAGATAACCGCCGCTGGCTAGACGCCCTTGCCAGGTGCCCTTGTCCGAACCTGCGGCGCTCGGGTACGCTGGAGCATCCACCGGACCGACAGCTGCACCCAAACGCGGAGGCACGATGAAGCTCTACTACTGGCCGAAGACCCGGGCATTTCGGGCATTGTGGATGCTTGAAGAACTCGGCGTGGTGTACGAACTCGTGCCGATCGACCTGCGTTCGCACGAACAGGGCAGCGACGCGTTCGTGCAGGTCAACCCGATGGCCAAGCTGCCCGCGCTCGACGACGGCAGCATGCCGTTCGCCGAATCGGGCGCCGTGCTGCTCTATCTTGCCGACCGCTGCCCGGGCGCCGGGCTCGGCGTCGCGCCCGACGATCCGCTGCGCGGCCGTTTCCTCCAATGGATGTTCTTCACGCCGACCTGCCTCGAACCGGCGATGGCCGAAAAATTCACCGGCGCGTCGGGCAATCCGGTCGCGTTCGGCTGGGGCAACATCACCCGCGTGCAGCGCGCACTCGCGCAAGCGCTCGCCCATAGCCCATGGCTCGTCGGCGACCGCTTCACCGCAGCCGACCTGCTGCTCGCCAGCACGCTGAAGATCGCATTCGACGCGCATCTGCTGCCGCACGAAGGCGTGCTCGGCGACTATGTCGCGCGCGCCGAGGATCGCGACGCATTCCACCGCGCGGTCGCGATCGAACAGCGCGAAGCGGCGCGCCTGCTGCATGCGTGACGCGTAGACGCGTCGCGCGGCGGCGGCACTGCCGGCCGGCCGCGAGCGCCGCTACGCGGCCGGGCCCGACGTCGCGGCGCCGGCATTGACCACCGCACCCGGCGAGCCGCGCTCGTCGGTATCGGCGTCGACCGGCACCACCTCATGAAAATGCGTGTAGTCGATGTGCGTGATGCCGTCTTCGTCGTGCATCAGGTCGACATAGCGGTGACGCCAGCGGATCTCGTCATGCTCCCAGGAATGACGCGCCTGCATCACCTGCGCGGTCGTCTCGTCCGAGCCTTCGATCGTGATCAGCAACGACGCATCGCGCGCGGCGAGCGATTCGGGCGTCTCGCCGAACAGCGCGCTCGATTCGTCGATCACGTGCATCAGGTTCCAGCCGAGCAGGAAGATCGGATGCTCGCTGCGCACGAGCGCCAAGTCGTGGATCTTGCGCAACGTGTAGCCCTCGTGCGTGCCCTCGACACGCATCAGCCGCAGTTTCGCCTGCGCCTCGGCAATCACGTTCTGGCGCGCATTCGCGGCGCGCACCATCAGCGTCATCCTGCCGTTCAACGGCCGGACGATCGCGTAGCGTGCGAACAGGATCTTCGCCTGCGGCCGCGAAAACCGCGCAAACACGAGCCCGGTAGCCATCGCAATGCCCGACATCCCGACGAAGATCTCGAATGTCGCGACCAGGTGCGCATAGACGGTCTGCGGATGCATGTCGCCGTAGCCGACGGTCGCGAGTGTCTCGACGCTGAAGAAGAATGCGCCGCCGAAGCCGGCCGGCGACTGGTTCGCGATCGGCGCATGGCCAAGCAGGTAGAGCGTCGCAAAAGCGCCGTTGAGCAGCAGGAACAGCACGGCGAGCGACAGGAAGAATACGGGCCAGCTCACCGTCAGCGCGCGGTGATAGAGGTCGCGCCAGCCGAGCGGCGGCATCCCGTACGCAATCACCGGGCGGGTGCCCGACCAGAGCTTGCGGCCACGGCCGCGGGAGGCTGGGGAGGACGAATCGACGTTCATCGCGCGGCGCCGGAAACAGGGAGGCGATGAGCGTAGCACGCGCGGCGGCGGCCGGGTATGCGTACCGGTTCGGAATGGAAATCCGTCGCACCGCCGGCCGCGCGGCGCAAAAAAAGCCGGCTGCGGAAGCGGCCGGCTGCGTCGTCAGCGTGTGGGCAAGCGCGCGGCGCTCACTTGCGGTCGACGATCACCTGGTCGAACGTGCCGCCGTCCGCGAAGTGTGTCTTCTGCGCGTTCGCCCAGCTGCCGAAGACCTGTTCGACGCTGAACGTCTTCAGCGACTTGAATTCGGCCGCATGCTTCTTCAGCACGTTCGCGTCGCGCGGGCGCAGGTGGTGTTGCGCGATGATCTCCTGCGCTTCCGGCGTGTACAGGTAATCCAGATACGCCTGCGCGACCTTGCGCGTGCCCTTCTTGTCGACGACCTTGTCGACGACGGCGACGGGCGGCTCCGCGAGGATGCTCGCCGACGGATACACGGCGTCGAACTGCGCGCCCGATGCGCCGGTGTCCATCAGCGCGACTTCATTCTCGAACGTGACCAGCACGTCGCCGATGCCGCGCTGCGTGAACGTCGTCGTCGCGCCGCGACCACCGGAGTCGAGCACCGGCACGTTGCGGAAGATCGCCTTCTCGAAGTCGATCGCCTGCTGGTCGGTCGCGCCCTTCTGCTTCTGGAAGCCCCACGCGGCGAGATACGCATAGCGGCCGTTGCCCGACGTCTTCGGGTTCGCGATGATCACCTGGACACCCGGCTTCGCGAGATCGCTCCAGTCCTTGATCGCCTTCGGGTTGCCCTTGCGCACCAGGAACACCATCGTGGTCGAGTACGGCGAGCTGTTGTCCGGGAAACGCGCGCGCCAGTCCTTCGGCAGCAGCTGGCCACGCTCGGCGAGCAGGTCGATGTCGTTCGGCTGGTTCATCGTCACGACGTCGGCCTGCAGCCCTTGCAGCACCGACAGCGCCTGCGCGCTCGACGCGCCGTGCGACTGCTTGATCGCGACCGTCTCGCCGGTCTTCTGCTTGTAGGCGGCGGCAAAACCCGCGTTGATGTCCTTGTACAGTTCGCGCGTCACGTCGTACGACACGTTCAGGATCGACGTATCCGCGTGCGCGGCCGTTGCCGCCACGACCAGCGCCGCCGCCGCGCCCGTGTGCAGCCAGCGGCCGATCCCCTTCATGCTTGCAATCGTGATATGCCCCGTTTCCAGTGGTGGTGAATGTGCGTGACGGCACGCGTACGCGCTGTCATCGAAACGTAAGCGGGCATTCTAGCGGCCGGGCGCGGCGCGCTTTCCAATCAGTCGTGGAAAGCAAATCTCGAATCCTGCTAAGCGGCGGCGGACGCTCGCGCGCGGATCGGATCCGGTGTTAAGATCGCCGCTCAGCCCATTTTCCGGTTCTCCCATGTCCGCTGCCCTGCGCTCGCTTCCGATCCTCGCCGCCGTCGCGGCAGGTGCGCGCGCGGCCGGGCTGAAACTGAAAAAACGACTCCTCGACTGACGGGGGCGTCACGTCCCGTCAGGCGAATGCCGGACGGGATGCCCGCAGGTCGTTTCTTTCTCCTTGCTCGCACGCCTCGCTCCGGCTCTCCGCCGGCGGAACGGTTCCTTCCCACTCCGTTTCCACCCTGAGGCTTTGCATGAACACACGTTTCGAAGGTATCTGGCTGCCGATCATCACGCCGTTCCACCACGGCGAAGTCGACCATGCCGCGCTCGCGCGACTCGCGCGCCACTATGCCGCCGCGGGCATCGCAGGCTTCGTCGCGGGCGCGACGACCGGTGAGGGCGTGCTGCTCGACGCGCGCGAACAGGACGCGGTGATCGCGACGCTGCGCAACGCGGCGCCCGGGCTGCCGATCGTCGTCGGGCTGACCGCGAGCGCGACGCATTTCGCGGCCGCCCGCGCGCGCGAACTCGCGGCGCTGCGGCCCGACGGGCTGCTCGTCACGCCGCCCGTCTACGTGCGGCCGACGCAGGACGGCATCCGCCGCCACGTCGAGGCGATCGTCGACGCGGCCGACCTGCCGGTGCTCGTCTACAACATCCCGTACCGCACCGGCGTGAACGTCGAACTGGAGACGCTGCAGGCGCTCGCGCGCGACCCGCGCGTCGCGGGCATCAAGGAATGCGGCGGTACGCTCGACCGGATGAGCCGGCTCGTGCACGACACGCCGCTCGCGATCCTGTCCGGCGACGACAACCAGAACTTCGCGGCGATGTGCGCCGGTGCGCACGGCGCGATCGCGAGCAGCGCGCACGTGCTGCCCGAATGGCATGTGCGCATCCATGCGCTGCTGCGCGACGGTCGGCTCGCCGATGCGCGGCGCCTGTCGGTCGCGCTGCAGCCGCTCGTCGCGGCGCTGTTCGCGGAGCCGAACCCGGCGCCGGTGAAGGCCGTACTGGCCGCGCAAGGGTGGTGCGAGGACGGGTTGCGGCTGCCGTTCGTGCCGGCGAGTGAAGGGTTGAGGGAGCGGCTGGCGGCCATTTGCGCGGAACTGGACGAAATCGAGCCGAACGTCGCGTCAGCATGAACCGCGACGCCACATGACGTACAGGCGACCAATGGATTTCACCCCGACAGATTGCTTCAAACTGTCAGAACGAGAGACAGGTCGTACCGCGCGAGATGGGCATCGGCCGTCACGAGCTGAAGCGGCTCGTGACGGGCCTGCGCGACCAGCAAGCGATCGAATGGATCACGATGGTGGTGCGGCAGATCACGGACCGCGGCCCCATGCACGGCCCGGACTGGCAGCTCGCGAATCCCGCTCGAGCCAATCGCACGGATCAGCTTGCCGACGTCGATATCGAGCTTCCCCAGGCCGGCCTTGATGGCGGCCTCCCAGATACTCGCGCTGCTGACGAAACGCTCATCGGCCGCCGAGATCAGCCGGCACGCCCTTGCGCTCAGCCTGGGGTCATTGGTCACGATCCACAAAAAGATGTGCGTATCGAGCAACAGCCGCATCAGTGCCCTTCGAAGGCATCCAGCAGGTAATCGGGCAGCGGGGCATCGAAGTCGTCCGCGATCCACGCCTGCCCTTGCAGGACACCGAACCGAACAGGCGGATTGCCGGGCACGAGTCGATCAGTTGACGCCCCGTCACCGCGGATCGTGACATCTGCCCTTTGGGCCGGATCAACCGCACTGGCGCCGGGCGTATTCTCGTTTTGCATGATGACCTCCGTTTCAAGTGATCATCACTGTAGTCAGGTTCACCTGATCGATCCATTCGACCGATCGGCAGAGGGATTGCCGAACCGCACCCGGCGACGGCAATCGAGGGTTTCGTCACGCCGCCAGCGCCGCCCCCGTCCCCTCCGTCGCATCCCGCACCGCCTGCTTCACGATCCGCGCGAGCCGATCGACGGTCGGCGTCGCCGACGACGTGCGCCGCAGCAAAATCAGCGGCAAACTCGGCAGCGCCGGCAACCCGCACGAAGCCGCATCGAGCACGCGCACCGACGCGGGCAGCCCGTACTGCGAGCGCACCGTCAGCCCGAGGCCGGCCGCCGCCGCGGCCCATAGCCCGGCGAGACTGGGGGTCGTGAACGCAACGCGCCACGGCACGCCCGCGCGGTCGAGCGCGCCGGTCGCCGCACCGAAGAACCGGCACGGCCGGTCGAACACGACGAGCGGCAGCGGCTCGCCCGGCGCGCGCACTGCACGGCCGCCCATTTCGACCGCGCCGCCTTCCATCCCATCCTCCGCACCGCCGCCCGGCATGCCAAAGCCGGCCGCCGCCCCCACCCACTGCATCGGCACCTGCGCGATCGCTTCGCTCTCGATCCCCGCGCGCGCCACCAGCGCCGCCGACGCCGGATCGCCCCACACCAGCGCGAGATCGAGCTGGTTCGCATCGAGCCGGTCGAGCAAGTCGGCATTGCGCGCCACGCGCGCCTCGATCCGCACCTTCGGATGCGCACGCGCGAACCGCCCGAGCACGTCGGGCAGAATCGCCTCGCCGAAATCCTCCTGCAGCCCGACACGCACCCAGCCGTCGAGATTCATGCCGCGCACGGCCGCGGCCGCCTCGTCGTTCAGCTCGATCATCCGCCGCGCATAGCGCAGCATCGCGTCGCCGGCGTCGGTCAGCGCCAGCCCGCGCCCGGCCTTCACGAACAGCGGCGTGCCGGCCTGCTCCTCGAGCTTGCGGATCTGCGCGCTCACCGCCGACGACGAGCGCGCGACGCGGTCGGCCGCCTTCGCGAAACTGCCGAGATCCACGCCGGCGACAAGGCTGCGCAGCGCCGCCACGTCGAAGTTGGGCCGGGTCAGCGTGGCATCGGCCAGCGCGAGCGACTCGCCGTCGTCGCGTGGAATGTCTTGTCCGGGCATCTCAATCATCCTGTTATATCGAACGATTCATCAAGAACTTTCCGATTTTCAGGATGAATATAGGGCGCCAGACTGTGGATGTCAATTTCCAACCGGGCCTGCCGTCATGGATACCTCGTGCATCGCTTCCCCCTCCTCGCCCGCCCGCGACGTGCGCGGCGCGGCTCATCGCTGGCGCGTGCTGGCGGCCGGCGTCGCCGCGAACATGAGCTTCTCGGCCGCGGCGGCCGGCATTCCGACCACGGCCGTGTGGATGCGCACGGCCTATCACCTCGACAACGGTGCGCTCGGCCTCGTGCTCGGCGCGCTCGGCTTCGGCGTCGCGCTGTCCGAGCTGCCGTGGGGGATGGCCGCCGACCGCTTCGGCGACCGTCGCGTGCTGCTCGCCGGGCTCGTCGCGACGGCCGCGATGTTCGCGCTGATGGTGTGCACGATCGTCCCGACCGCGCACGTCGTGCCGCCGCTGATGCGCGTCGTCGTGGCAATGTGCTGCGTCGGCCTGCTCGGCGGTAGCGTGAACGGGTCGAGCGGGCGCGCGGTGATGCGCTGGTTCGGCGAGCGCGAACGCGGGCTCGCGATGAGCATCCGCCAGACGGCCGTGCCGCTCGGCGGCGGCCTCGGCGCGGCGCTCCTGCCGTCGCTCGCGTCGCACCTGGGCTTTGCCGCGGTATTCGGCGCGCTGATGCTGCTGTGCGCGGGATCGGCCGCGCTCACCTGGCGCTGGCTGCACGAGCCGCCGGCCGAACCGGCCGTGACGCACCCGGCCACGCATCGCCCCGTCGAGCGGCAGTCGTCCGCGCCGCAGGTGCGCAACCCGCTCGCGAGCGGCCCCGTGTGGCGGATCGTGCTCGGCATCGGCCTGCTGTGCGCGCCGCAGTTCGCGGTGCTCACGTTCGCGACGGTGTTCCTGCACGACTTCGGCCGGCTCGGCCTCGCCGGCATCAGTGCCGCGATGGTCGCGCTGCAGCTCGGCGCGATGGTGATGCGCGTATGGAGCGGCCGTCATACCGACCGGCACGGCAACCGGCGCGCGTATCTGCGCGGTTCCGTGTTCGTCGCGGCCGGATCGTTCACGCTGCTTGCCGCGGCGACGGCCGGCAGCCCGCACGTGCCGCTCGCCGCGATCGTCGCGATTCTCGTCTTCGCCGGCATCTGCGTGTCCGCGTGGCACGGTGTCGCATACACGGAGCTCGCGACGCTCGCGGGCGCGAATCAGGCAGGCACCGCACTCGGCATGGCCAATACGATCGTCTACCTCGGGCTGTTCGCGACGCCACTCGCGATTCCACCGCTGCTCGCGGTCAGCTCGTGGAGTGTCGTGTGGCTCGCGGCCGCGCTGGTCGCCGGCGCGACTTATCCGCTGTTCGCCGCGAAATAGCAGCCGCTCGTCTCACGCAGGCGTCGCAGCGCACGCCATGACGCCTGCAATCCGTCAGGCTGCTTCGCGCGCCATCGCACGCCGCGACGCCGGCCGCTCGGCCTCACGCTGCGCGTGGGCAGTCCAAGCCGCATGCCGCGTCATGTCGAGCCCGATCGCGACGCCCCAGCGATACAGCACGAACAGGAACGGATCGACGATCGAATGCGCGCCCGGCTCGGCCCATGTGCGGCCGTCGGCGAGCGCGGCTTCGATCGTCTCGTTCGCGGCTTCGATCGTGCGCCGCCCGTGCGCACTGACCTCGCCATGCAGGGCCGGATCGCCGATGAAGCGGCCCGGCCGCCACAGCGCGCCGTAGCCGACGCCGTGCACCCAACCGACCAGCCAGGCGAGCCATTCGTGGCACCGCGCCTCGCGCAGCGGATCGCCGAGCGGCAGCAATTGCGCATCCGGATAGCGGCGCGCGAGATACGTGAGGATCGCCGGCGTTTCGGTCAGCACGTGCGGCTCGCCCGGAATCGCGAGCACGGGCACGCGCGCTTTCGGGTTGATCGCGAGATAGCGCGCTTCGAGGTTCTGCTGCTCGCGAACGGACACGATCTCGACGTCGAACGGCGCGCCGGTTTCCTCCAGGGCGATGTGGGCGGCAAGCGAGCAGGCGCCCGGCGAAAGATAGAGACGATAGGCGTTCATGGTGGTGTGGCCCGACGGGGGTGGAAGACGGAACCGAGTGTAGGAACGCGCGCCTGCCCGCCGCAAACGATGAATTGTCGTGCTCGGACATTAGTGTTACTAATACCCGCATGCGACGCATCCACCTTCCTCCGCTGCAGACGCTGCGTGCGTTCGAGACCGCCGTGCGGCTGCAGAGCTTCACGCGCGCCGCCGACGCACTCGCGCTCACGCAAGGCGCCGTCAGCCAGCACATTCGCGCGCTCGAGGCGCAGCTCGGCTATCCGCTCTTCACGCGCGAGCGTAACGGCGCGACGCCGACGCACGCCGCGCACGCGCTCGCACTGCAGGTACGCCAGGGCCTCAGTGTGCTCGAGCGCGCGTTCGAGCCGGCGCTCGCCGTGCGCAGTCGCCCACGCACCTGCGACGTCACGCTGAACGTCAGCGTGCTGCCGAGCGTCGCCGAGCGCTGGCTCGCACCGCGCCTGCCGCGCTTTACGGCCGCGCATCCGCACATCGCGATCGCGCTGCACCCGGACGTGGCGCTCGCACCGCTGCGCAAGCGCGACCGCATCGACGTCGCGCTGCGCTACGGGCCCGGCACGTGGCCGGGCGTCGTCGCCGAGAAGCTGATGAACGAGACGATCTTTCCGGTTGCGAGCCCCACGTACCGCAATCGCGACGGCGTCGCGCCGCGCGCGCCGGCCGATCTCGTGCGCGCGACGCTGCTGCGCCATCCCGCGCAGCCGTGGGAACCGTGGCTCCAGGCCGCGCGACTCGACCTCACCGAATCCGCACGCGCGCCGCGTTTCACCGATCCGAATGCGCTGATCGACGCGACGCTGAAAGGCCGCGGCGTCGCCCTCGCGCGCCGCTCGCTGATCGAGCCCGAACTCGCGGACGGCACGCTCGTGCGCGTGTCGACGGTGCGCATCGCCGACGTGTACGCGCACTACGTCGTGTGGCGCCCCGGCCATCCGCACGAAGCGGCGATCCGCACCTGGCTCGACTGGCTGCGCAGCGAGGTGCGGCGCAGGACGCCTCGGCGCTGACGCCGGCGCTCACGCCCGCATCGGCATCGCCACCTTGTCGAGCGTGATCGGCAGATCGCGCACCCGCACGCCGGTCGCGTGATAGACCGCATTGGCGATCGCGGCCGGCACGCCGGTGATGCCGATCTCGCCGATGCCGCGAATACCGAGCGGATTGAAATGCGTGTCGCTTTCGTCGACGAAACTCACATCCAGCTCGCCGATGTCCGCGTTCACGGGCACGTGATATTCAGCGAGATTCGCGTTCGTGAAGCGGCCGTGCCGCACGTCGAGATGCGAGCCTTCCTCGAGCGCGGTGCCGAGCCCCCACACCATCCCGCCGATCAACTGGCTGCGTGCCGTTTTCGCGTTGAGCAGGCTGCCGACGCTGTAGACACCGACGATGCGCGGTACGCGAATCGTGCCGAGTTCGGCATCGACGTGCACTTCGGCAAACACCGCGCCGAAGGAATGAGACGCATAGCGCGACTTCTCGTCGCCCGGCTTCGTCGTCGCCTGCGCGTCGATCGGCTGACCGCCCGCACGCGCGATCACCGCCGCGGCCGGATCGCGCCGCGAAGGGTCGCCGCGATGCACGACCCAGCCGTTGTCGACCGTCACGTCATCGGCCGCGGCGCCTTGCAGCGGCGATCCGGGGGCGGCGACCGCCAGCGCGACCAGCTTCGCGCGCGCCTGCAGCGCGGCCTCGCGCACGGCCGGCGCCACGCTCGCCGCCGACTGCGAGCCGCCCGATACCGGCGCACGCGGCAGGCTGGAATCGCCGAGCACGAAGCGCACGTTCTGCGGCGAGAAACCGAGCGCATCGGCCGCGACCTGCGTCATCACCGTGTAGGTTCCGGTGCCGATGTCCTGCGTGCCCGATGCGACTTCGGCCGTGCCGTCCGGCAAGATGCGCGCCCGCGCCGACGCTTCGCTGCGGTTCGCCGGATACGTGGCGGCCGCCATCCCGAGGCCGATCAGCGTGTCGCCGTCGCGCATCGTGCGCGGCGCGCCGGTGCGGCGCGACCAGCCGAAGCGCCGCGCGCCGACCTCGTAGCATTCGCGCAGCTTGTTGCTCGACCACGGCTTGCCGTCCTGCGGATCGACCGCCGCGTAATTCGCGAGCCGCAGCGCGACCGGGTCCATGCCGAGCCGCCACGCGAGTTCGTCCATCGCCGATTCCAGCGCGAACGAGCCCGACGCCTCGCCGGGCGCGCGCATGAACGTCGGCGTGCCGACGTTCAGCGACACGATCCGGTGCGTGGTCGCGTGGTTCGGCACCGCGTACATGATCCGCGACGGCATCCCGCACATCTCCATCCAGTCCTCGAACGTCGACGTGGTGGCAATCGTGTCGTGGCGCATCGCCGTCAACGTGCCATCCCGGCGGGCGGCCAGCACGATGCGCTGTTCGGTGAACGGCCGCCCGCCGACCGGGCCGAACATCTGCGGCCGCGTCAGCGCGAGACGAACCGGGCGCCCGACCTGCTTCGCGGCCATCGCGCACAACGACACGTGCGACCACGACGAACCCTTGCAGCCGAAGCCGCCGCCGAGGAACGGTGAAATCACGCGCACGTGGTCCGGCGCGATGCCGAAGACCGCGGCCACCGCCGTGCTCGCGCCCGACACGCCCTGTGTCGCATCGTGCAGCGTGAGCATCGGGCCGTCCCAGCGCGCCATCGTCGCATGCGGCTCGATCGGGTTGTGATGCTGCATCGGCGTCGTATAGGTCGCGTCGATGCGCACCGCGCCTTCGCGCAGGCCCGCATCGACGTCGCCGCGCTGCGTATCCATCGGGCGGCCCTGCTGCTTCGGCGGCACGCGCGCGCCGCGCTTCGCCAGCGCGAAATCCGCCACGGCATCGCTCGCGCGATAGCGCACGTGCACGGCATGCGCGGCGTCGGTCGCCTGCTCGAGCGTTTCGGCGACGACGACCGCGACGGGTTCGTTGCTGTAGCGCACCGTATCGTCCTGCAGCAACGTGAGTCGGCGCCCGGCGGGCGGCGACAGCGGCGGCCGGCCGCCGTTGGGCAGCCGCATCGCGTTCTCGTGGGTGATCACGATCAGCACGCCCGGCATCGCGCGGGCGCGCGCCGCATCGATCGACTCGATGTGCCCGGATGCGATCGTGCTCGTCACGAGCACCGCGTGCGCGAGCCGCGCATCGGAGAATTCAGCCGCGTAGTGCGCGCCGCCCGTCACCTTGAGCACGCCGTCGACACGGTCTAGCGGTTGTCCCGTCATCGTGTTCATGCGGCACCTCCCGGCACGGCGGCTGCCGTTTCGACCGCACGGACGATCGCCCGCTGCGCGAGCGCGACCTTGAAGCCATTACCGTCGAGCGGCCGCGCGTCGCGCAACGCCAGCGCGGCCGCCTCGCGCAACGTCGCGTCGGTCGGTGTGCGGCCCGCGAGATGCGCTTCCGCCTCCATCGCACGCAACGGCTTGTGCGCGACGCCGCCGAGCGCGATCCGCGCGTCGGCGACGCGCGGGCCGTCCATCCGCAGCGCGGCCGCGACCGACACCAGCGCGAACGCGTAGCTGGCGCGATCGCGCACTTTCAGATAGTGCGCAT
Source organism: Burkholderia sp. HI2714 (assembly GCF_002223085.1). NCBI lineage: Bacteria > Pseudomonadati > Pseudomonadota > Betaproteobacteria > Burkholderiales > Burkholderiaceae > Burkholderia > Burkholderia sp. HI2714. The sequence goes on from NZ_NKFM01000029.1 coordinate 167,977, forward strand.
GGTCGGCGAAGCGCGGCGGCGGCAAGTCCACCGCGGTGATCAGCTCGCCCGGCTCGAGCGTCGTGTCGAGATCGGGACGATCGCCCGGCAAGCGGTGAAACGAGGCGATCGGAATCTGCCGCGCGCCGCGCGGGCCGCTCACCTGCACGACGGCGTCGAGCGCGGCGAGCGCGACGCTCATGTCCGACGGGTTTACCGCCACGCACTGGGGGCTGGCGCCGAGGATCGCGTGCATCCGGTTGTGGCCGCCGATCGCCGCGCAGCCGCTGCCCGGCTCGCGCTTGTTGCATTGCGCGAACGCGGGATCGTAGAAATACGGGCAGCGCGTGCGCTGCATCAGGTTGCCGCCGACGGTCGCCATGTTGCGCAATTGCGCGGACGCGCCGGCGAGCAGCGCCTGCGACAGCAGCGGATAGTCGGCGCGCAGGCGCGGATGATCGGCCGCGTCGCTGTTGCGCACGAGCGCGCCGATGCGCACGCCGCCGCCGGGCAGCGCATCGACCGTATCCAGGCCCGCGATCCGCGTGATGTCGATGAGCGTGACGGGCCGCGCGACGCCGCCCTTCATCAGGTCCAGCAGGTTCGTGCCGCCGCCGATGAATGCGGCGCCGGGCCGCTGTGCCGCGCGCACGGCGCCGGCGACGTCGGTCGCGCGTTCGTAGGAGATCGCTTCCATTGCGGTGCCCTCCGTCGGCTAGCCGCGCGCCGCGTGCGCGGCGCGCACGGCGGCGACGATGTTCGGGTACGCGCCGCAGCGGCACAGGTTGCCGCTCATGCGCTCGCGGATCTCGTCGTCCGACAGCTGCGCGGGGCGGCGCCGCACATCGTCGGTGGCGGCGCTCCCCGCCCCCGCCGCGAACTCGTCGAGCAGCGCGGTCGCCGAGCAGAGCTGCCCGGGCGTGCAGTAGCCGCACTGGAACGCATCGCATTCGACGAATGCGCGCTGCACCGGGCTCAGCACGCCGCCGCGCGCCAGCCCTTCGACGGTCGTGATCCGCGCGCCTTCGTGCATCACCGCGAGCGTCAGGCATGCGTTGATGCGCCGCCCGTCGACGAGCACCGTGCACGCGCCGCACTGCCCGCGATCGCAGCCTTTTTTCGTGCCCGTGAGCCCGGCGTATTCGCGCAGGGCGTCGAGCAGCGTGACGCGCGGTTCGAGCTGCAGCGCGTATTCGCGCCCATTGATGTCGAGACGCACGGGCTGCGCCGGCACCGTATCGCGGCGGGGCGCGGCCGGCGTGGATGCCGCGTACGACGGCTGCGGATGAACGTGCGATGCGGCGCTGACGGTCGCGGCAGCCGCCGCGGATTGCAGGAAGCGGCGCCGCGCGGCACTGGACGGCGTATCGTGCGGCAACCGCGGCGCCGCTGAATGGCCGGGCCCGAGCGGTGACGGGGCGGCATCGCGCGCCGGTTCGGCAGACGGAGAATCGGATCGATCGCTGGACATGATTTCTGCTCGCTCCATGGTTGATGGACGCGGATGTGCCGCCCCGCGCCCGGATGGCGGCGCGGTCGGCACGCGCATCGGCAACGAGCAATTCCGGTGCCCCGAAACGGCGGGGCAACGCCGATGTGCCGCGCCGGTCACCCGTGCGCGGCGCGCACCGGGCGGCAGACGGAACACGTTGCCGCTGACCATGCCTTCATGACACCCCGCTGGCGCGCGGCTGGCCGTTCGCTGACGAAGCGGCAATAACGCCCGGTTTTCCGGCGCATCCGGTCACACATCGGTCGCAAGTTGCCGGGTGCATGTGCCACGGTGCGCATGGCGCTCGCGTCGCCGTGGCCGGGTCGCGTCGTTGCGCGCCGTGTAAATGCGCGCAGCATCCGTCTCTGCCGGAAAATTCCGCCACGCATGCCGGCGGATCGCCGCGAAGGCGTTCCGTCGGCCTGACGAAAACAGGTCGCGATTACACTCGCATCGCAAACGATTCACCGAAACGTCGCATCGCGGCGGCATACTCGAAAACGTTTCCCGATCAGCCTGCCAGGAGAGAAGTCATGCGTCGCGTTTTCGTCGCCGTCGTTCTGTGTGCCGCCGTTTTCGTCGCCGCCTGCAGCGACGACGCGCCGCACGACGCCAGCGCGACCGACGCCGCGCAGCAGGCCGGCGGCGCATCGAGCGGCGCCGCCAGCGCGTTCAACAGCGACGCGAGCGCGAATACCGCCGCGTCCGATGCCGCGCCGCTCGCGCCGCCCGTCGTGCACTACCCGCCCGATGACGACGACGATGCGAAGCCCGCCGCGAATGCAGCCGCCTCCAACGCGGCCGCGTCGTCGCCGGGCTGATCCCGTCACCACGTGATAGGAGTCGGACCCGCTCGGGGAGAGCGGTGGGCATTCGTTGGGAGGCGTCGCTGACATGACGTCACGGTCGGCGGTGGCGCAAACGGCATGGCGTCGCGCCCCCTCGCGGGCCACGCCGAGCCCGGCCGGCCGAGCGATTCGGAGCCGGCCGGCGTCAGGCCCGTGCGCGCGTCGCAAGCGCAACGGCGCGCGATGCCGCGACAGCCGCCGCGCGGCATGCGCCGCGCCGCCCGCCCGTCAGACCGCGTGCGCGAGCGCGCGATCGACGAGCGCGGCCTCGAAGCCGTCGTCCGCATCGCGAAAGCGCAGCGGTGCCGCGCAGTGGACGAGCGTGTCGATGAAGTATTTCGCGCGCGGCCACGGTCCGAAGCCGGCCGCGGTGTTGATGTGCCCCGCGTCGCCGAGGTTCACGAACGCGCTGCCCAGATGCTGCGCGAGCGTGCGCGCGTCGCCGAGCGGCATCCACGGATCGGTTTCGCTGCCGATCACGATCGACGGCACGGGGAGCCGGCGCGCGTCGAACGGCCCGGCAAACGTGAACTTCTTCGGACTGGCGGGCGCGACGAGCAGCACGCCCGCGACGTCGCCGGTATGCGGCCACTGCGCGAGCGCATGGGCGGCCGCGAGGCAGCCGAAGCTGTGCGCGGCCAGCACGAACGGGCCGCGTTCGCGGTCGAGCAATGCGCGCACCGATTGCGCCCAGCGCGCGAGATCGGGCGCGTTCCAGTCGTCCTGTTCGACGCGCAGCGAGCGCGGGAACTGCCGTTCGAGCCAGGTCTGCCAGTGAGCGCCTTCGCTGCCGTGCAGGCCCGGAACGGTGACGAGCCGCGGCGGCCACGCCGATTTGCTGCATGCGCGCATGATTGCCCTCGCTTGCTTGAAGACGGGATTCGATTGTGGCGCGGCGGCCGCGGCGGCCGAACCAATATTTTGTGATTTGCTTTTGCGGGGGCAGGCCATCCTGGGGCCGGCCATCCGGGGGCCGGCCATCCGGGCGTCCGCCCGCCTCGCGCACCGGCGCGCGATGCGCCACGAGACCGTAGAATGTGGGCTTCCCGTCAGCTTCACACGGAACCGGGGCCGGGCGCCGACGCGCCGGGCGCCCGGTCGTCAGGAGACGCCCGATGTCCGCTACGCCCGCCGGCGCGCTGCGCCCGGCCCCGCTCGCCGTTCCCGTGACGCGCCTCGCCGGCGCGCACGCCGTCATCCAATGAAGATCCTGTTCCATTCCCCGCACCAGGAAGCAGACGCGTGGCGCGACGAGATCGCGCATGCGCTGCCGGAAGCCGAACTGCGCGCGTGGCAGCCGGGCGACACGGCCGCCGCCGACTACGCGCTCGTCTGGCGCGCGCCGCGTGAATTCTTCGCCCCGCGCGACGGCCTGCGCGCGATCTTCAACCTCGGCGCCGGCGTCGACGCGCTGCTCGCGCTCGAGCACGCGCATCCGGGCACGCTGCCGCCGCACGTGCCGCTCGTGCGGCTGGAAGATTCGGGCATGGCGCAGCAGATGGTCGAATACGTGACGCACGCGGTGCTGCGCTACCTGCGCCGCTTCGACGAATACGAAGTGCTGCAGCGCGAGCGCCGCTGGCAACCGCTCGAACCGCATGCGCGCGCCAGCTTCACCGTCGCCGTGCTCGGCCTCGGCGTGCTCGGCGCGCAGGTCGCGCGCGCGCTCGCCGCGCTCGGCCTGCCCGTGCGCGGCTACAGCCGCAGCGCGAAGCAGCTCGACGGCGTGACGACCTTCGCCGGCGACGGCGCATTCGATGCGTGCATCGACGGCGCGAAGGTGCTCGTCAACCTGCTGCCGAGCACGCCCGACACCGACGGCATCCTGTCGTCGCGCACGTTCGCACGGCTCGCGCCCGGCGCGTATGTCGTCAACGTCGCACGCGGCGCGCATCTCGTCGAAGCCGACCTGCTCGACGCGCTCGCGAGCGGCCAGGTAGCCGCCGCGACGCTCGACGTATTCCACCGCGAGCCACTGCCGGAAGACCATCCGTTCTGGCATGCGCCGCGCATCACGATCACGCCGCACAGCTCGGCCGAGACGCTGCGCGACGAAGCCATCGCCCAGATCGCCGGCAAGATCCGCGCACTGGAGCGCGGCGAGCGCGTCGGCGGCATCGTCGACTACGCACGCGGCTACTGAACCTACAAGCACACCAGGAGACAACCATGACGTTCCCCACCGCCGTCAAGATCGTCGAAGTCGGCCCGCGCGACGGGCTGCAGAACGAGAAGACCTTCGTGCCGACCGACGTGAAGATCGCGCTCGTCGACCGGCTGTCGCACGCCGGCTTCCGCAACGTCGAGGCCGCGTCGTTCGTGTCGCCGAAATGGGTGCCGCAGATGGCCGACGGCGCCGACGTGATGGCCGGCATCGAGCGCCGCGCGGGCACCGTGTACTCTGTGCTCACGCCGAACCTGAAGGGCTTCGAGAATGCGCTCGCGGCGCGCGCGGACGAAGTCGTGATCTTCGGCGCGGCGAGCGAGGCGTTTTCGCAGCGGAACATCAACTGCAGCATCGCCGAGAGCATCGCGCGCTTCGAACCCGTCGCGAAGGCGGCGAAGGATGCGGGCCTGCGGCTGCGCGGCAGCGTGTCGTGCACGCTCGGCTGCCCGTACCAGGGCGACGTGCCGGTCGCATCGGTCGTCGACGTCGTCGAGCGCTTCGCGGCGCTCGGCTGCGACGAGATCGACATCGCCGACACGATCGGCGTCGGCACGCCGAAGCGCACGCGCGAAGTGCTCGCGGCCGTCACGCGCGTGTTCCCGCGCGAACGCCTGTCCGGCCACTTCCACGACACCTACGGCCAGGCGCTCGCGAACATCTACGCGGCGCTGTTCGAAGGGATCGAGATCTTCCACGCGTCGGTCGCGGGCCTCGGCGGCTGCCCGTACGCGAAGGGCGCGACCGGCAACGTCGCGACCGAGGACGTGCTGTACCTGATGCAAGGCCTCGGCATCGAAACCGGCATCGATCTCGCGCAGGTCGTCGCCGCCGGCGACTTCATCTCGAACGCGATCGGCCGCGCGAACGTGTCGCGCGCCGGTCGTGCACTGCTCGCCAAGGCGCAGAGCGCGGCCGACGCCGCGAACTGCGTGTGACCCCGACTTTCCACGGATTCCTCGACATGACGACACCCGCTTCACTCGACGCCCTCCCCGATTCCGCGCGCCGCGTCGCGCTGCTGCTGCGCGAGCGCGGCCACGAGAAAGGCATCGTGATGCTCGCCGAAACCGGCAAGACTTCCGCCGAAGCCGCGGCCGGGCTCGGCTGCTCGGTCGCGCAGATCGCGAAGTCGATCCTGTTTCGCCGGCAGTCGGACGGTGCGCCGGTGCTCGTGGTCGCGAGCGGCGTCAATCGCGTCGACGAGAAGAAGGTCGCCGCGCAAGTCGGCGCGGTCGGCCGCGCGGACGCGAAGTTCGTGCGCGACAACACCGGCTATGCGATCGGCGGCGTGTGCCCGATCGGCCATCTCGTCGAACCCGTCACGCTGATCGACGCCGACCTGCTCGAGCTCGACAGCCTGTGGGCGGCCGCCGGCCACCCGCACGCGGTATTCAACCTGTCGCCGAACGAACTCGTGTCGCTGACGGGCGCGCCGGTCGCGGACGTCGCGTTGCGGGAGCCCGCATGAGCGACGTGCCGGTGACGATGCCGGTCGGCACGGTCGCGTCGCCGTGCACCGACGTATGCCGGATCGATCCGCGCACCGACTGGTGCGCGGGCTGCCTGCGCACGCGCGACGAGATCAAGGGATGGCGTGCGTCGGACAACGACGCAAGGCGCGCGTTGCTCGCGCGGCTCGATGCGCGGCGGCGTCTGCTGGCGAGAAGCGGCGCATAAAAAAAAGCCGTTCAGCCTGACAGGCGAACGGCATGAGATCGGAATCCTGTGAACGTGATCAACGTCACAGCCGCATCATACGAGCGACGCGGGCGCATCGCATCGGGTGTTTCCCTACAACTTCTTACAGCGTCTTGCACACGTGCGCGCGCACCGCTTTTGCCCGCCATGCAGGCGCCATCCGCGCGCAATACTCGTTCCTGAAATGCGCGCTCGGCGCGCCGCCGCAATACTGCGCAGCGGCTCGCCGAATCGCACGACCGTTTCAGTGGCCGACGGCCGCACGACGGGCCGGCACGATGCGCCAGCCAAGGTTCACGCCGGCCGCCGCGAGCAGAATCAAGAGCGCGCCGAACACCTGCGTCCACGCGAGCGTCTGCCCGAACGCGACGCGATCGACGGCGATCGCGACGACCGGATAGACGAACGACAGCGCGCCCGTCATCGCGGTCGGCAGCTTCTGGACCGCGCCATACAGCAGCACGTACATCAGCCCCGTGTTGACGATGCCGAGCACGATCAGGTCGGCCCATTGCCCGGCCGTCGCCGGCAACGTGTCGAACTGCGCGAACGGCGCGAGCAGCAGGATGCCGAGGCCGACCTGCAGCAGCGCGAGCAGATGCGGCGGCGTGCCCTTCAGGTGCTTCGTGATGATCGACGAGATCGCATACAGGAACGCCGCGCCGAGCGACAGCGCGACCCCTTCCAGGTATTCGCCGGGCACCGCGAGCACGGCCGGTTCGACGCGCACCACGAACACGAGCCCGGCGAATGCGAGCGCGAGCCACGCGAGCGTCGACGCGGTAATCCGCTCGCGGAACACGATGGCGCCGAGCGCGACGAGCATGAACGGCTGCGTGTTGTAGACGGCGGTCGCCATCGAGATCGACGCGCGCGAATACGCGGCGAACAGCAGCAGCCAGTTCGCGACGATCGCGAGGCTGCCGAGCGTCGTGAGCACGAGCATCCGCGGCGAGAACAGCGAGCGGCGCAGGAAGCCGAACGCCGCGCAGACGATCGCGAGCGTCGCCGTGCCGAACACGCAGCGGAAGAACACGACATTGGTCAGCGGCTGCTGCGACGACATCACGAGCCAGCCGATCGTGCCGGACATCAGCATCGCGACGATCATCTCGGCGGCGCCGCGGCGAATTTCATTCGAGGCCATCATGAACTCCGTTGAAGAGCGGGAATGAGTTCGATTCTAGAAACTTGCATTCGCCGAAACCACGGCTAAACTGAAGTGAATCGACCGATTCACCTTCGAAAGCAAAGCGATCATGCCGAAACGCCTTTCCCCGCCTGCCGTCGCGTCGCTCGACGCGACCGACCGCGCGATCCTCGCGGCGCTGGCCGACGACGCGCGCATCGCCACCAGCGAACTCGCCCGGCAGATCGGGCTGTCGGCGCCCGCGACCGCCGACCGCGTGCGGCGGCTCGAGGCGCAGGGCGTGATCGCCGCGTTCACCGTCGAGCTCGACCCGCGCGCGCTCGGCTACACGCTGCAGGCGATCGTCCGCGTGAAGCCGCTGCCCGGCCAGCTGCATCTCGTCGAAGAGATGCTGCGGCGGATTCCCGAATTCGTGGAGTGCGACAAGGTGACCGGCGACGACTGCTTCATCTGCCGGCTCTACCTGCGCACGATCGCGCACCTCGACGACATTCTGTCGAAAGTGACGGAGCGCGCCGAGACGAGCACCGCGATCGTGAAGTCGACGCCGGTGCCGCGCCGGCTGCCGCCACTCGTCGAGGACGACGGCGCGCACCGCTGAACGAGCCGGTACGCGCGCCGCGCCGCCGACGTGCTCACGCGTGCCCACGCGTACCGTCAGGCAGCCGCGTCGCGCGCCTCGAAGAACGCCAGCAGTTCTTCGATCAGCGCGACGGGCGCCTCTTCCGGAATGTAGTGCCCGCACTCGAGCGCACGGCCGCTGACGTCGCGCGCGACACGGCGCCATTCGTCGAGCGGATCGAAGCAGCGGCCGACGATCCCGTTCTCGCCCCACAGCACGCGCAGCGGACACGCGACCTTGTTGCCGCGCTCGAGATCCGCACGGTCGTGCTCGAGATCGATCGTCGCGGACGCGCGGTAGTCCTCGCACATCGCATGCACGGCGCCCGGCTGCGCGAGCGCGGCCCGGTACGCGGCGAGCGCCTCGGGCGCGAACGGCGCCAGCCCGGCGGACCGGTTGCCCATCACGCGCTCGATGTACGCATCGGTATGCGCGCCGACCAGCGTCTCGGGCAGCGGCTCCGGCTGGATCAGGAAGAACCAGTGGAAATACGCGGTCGCGAACGCGCGATCGGTTTTCTCGTACATCGCGAGCGTCGGTGCGATGTCGAGCAGCATCATCCGTTCGACGGCGTCCGGATGATCGAGCGCGAGCCGGTGCGCGACCCGCGCGCCGCGATCATGCGCGCACACATGGAAGTGCTCGAAGCCGAAATGCCGCATCACGGCGACCTGGTCGGCCGCCATCGCCCGTTTCGAATACGGCACGTGCTGCGCGTCGCTCGGCGGCTTGCCCGACGCGCCGTACCCGCGCAGGTCGGTGGCGATCACCGTGAAATGATTCGCGAGCGTCGCGGCAACGCGATGCCAGATCATGTGGGTTTGCGGATGTCCGTGCAGCAACAGGAGCGGCGGACCCGCGCCTCCTTTGACACCGAAGATGTCGGTGTCCTGCACCATCACGCGAAACGGTGCAAACGCCTCAAACGACATGGTTTGTTTCTCGTTGGTTTGTTATGGCGGCTATTTTAGGAGCGCTTGCGCATCTACACAGCGAGGCAACAGCCAGATTCCGTAGAAAGAGAACACTCACTCGATTGCCGGCACACCGCGCATTTTGTTAAGCTCGCGTAGAATCGCACGATCGTTCGTATTAATAAGGACGACATCGTTTCGCAGCTACACTCGAATCACCGTTCGACCGCAAAGCATGGCGTCGGCGCGACCGCGCGGCCGCCCCTGGAGACTGGAGACATCACATGGCATTGCCCACCGTCCTGCAGAACCTGACGCTGCCCGTCATCGCGTCGCCGATGTTCATCGTCAGCTACCCCGAACTCGTGCTCGCGCAATGCAAGGCGGGCATCGTTGGTTCGTTCCCCGCGCTCAACGCCCGTCCGGCCGAACTGCTCGACGAGTGGCTCACGCAGATTCAGTCCGAGCTCGCCGACCACCAGGCAAAGAATCCCGACGCGGTGATCGGCCCGATCGCGGTCAACCAGATCGTCCACCAGTCGAATGCGCGGCTCGAGCACGACGTGCGCGTGTGCGTCGAGCACAAGGTGCCGATCTTCATCACGAGCCTGCGCGCACCGGCGCGCGAGATCGTCGACGCGGTGCACAGCTACGGCGGCATCGTGCTGCACGACGTGATCAACCTGCGTCACGCGCAGAAGGCGCTCGAAGCCGGTGTCGACGGGCTGATCCTCGTTGCGGCCGGCGCAGGCGGCCATGCGGGCACGACGTCGCCTTTCGCGCTCGTCGGCGAAGTCCGCAAGATCTTCGACGGCCCGATCGTGCTGTCCGGCGCGATCGCGAACGGCGGCTCGATCCTCGCGGCGCAGGCGATGGGCGCCGACTTCGCGTACATGGGCACGCGCTTCATCGCGACGCAGGAAGCGCACGCGATCGACGACTACAAGCACGCGATCGTGAACGCGAAATCGTCGGACATCATCTACACGAACCTCTTCACGGGCGTGCACGGCAACTACATTCGCGAGAGCATCGAGAAGGCCGGCCTCGATCCGGAGGCGCTGCCGGAATCCGACAAGACCAAGATGAATTTCGGCAGCGACAAGACGAAGGCGTGGAAGGACATCTGGGGCGCCGGCCAGGGCGTCGGCCTGATGGACGACCTGCCGAGCGTGGGCGCGCTCGTCGAACGCCTGAAGCGCGAGTACGACGACGCGAAGGCGCGACTCGGCATTCCGCGCTGACGGATGCGGCGGCGATCACGGCCGCCGCCGGCGCGAATGCCGTCGGACCAAACAAAAAGCGCGAACCGCAGCGGTTCGCGCTTTTTCATTGCCCCGCTGCCGCGGGAAAGACGGCTCAGACCGCGCGCTTCATCCGCGTGATCGGCAGCACGCGCAGGCGCGATTCGATCGACGGGCACAGCGACTGCCCTTCGAAACGCGCCGCCAGGAAGTCGACGAACGAACGCACCTTCGCGGACACGTGACGACGGCTCGCGTAGACCGCGTAGATCGGCGCCTCGTGCGGCGGCACCGCATCGAGCAGCACCGGCACGAGCCGGCCGGACTCGATGTCGTCGCCGACCACCTCGGTGCCGAGCAGCGCGATGCCCGCGCCCGCGAGCACGGCCGCACGCAGCCCTTCGAGATGGTTCACGATCAGGTTGCCGTTGAGGTTCACGCGCGACGCGGCGGCCGCGTCGATCACCAGCGAGTCGAGCATCGTCGAATTCGAGTCGCGCCGCAGGTAGTTGTGGTGCGCGAGATCGCCGATCGTCGCGGGCGTGCCGTGCTTCTCGAGATACTCGGGCGACGCGACCAGCAGGATGTGCGCGGTCGCGATCTGCCGCGCGACCAGCGACGACGATTTCAATCCGTTCGGCGCCGCGCGCACCGCGACGTCGTAGCCTTCCTCGATCAGGTCGACGACGCGATCGGACAGCGTCATGTCGACGGTCACGTCCGGGAACCGGCCCGCATAATCGGTGACGGCCTGCATCACGTGCCGCAGCCCGAACGCCGATAGGGACGTCACGCGCAGCCTGCCTTGCGGCACCACGCTCGCGGCACCGACGGCCTGCCCGGCTTCGTCGAGTTCGGACAGCGCCTGCACCAGGCGCTCATAGTATTCGCGTCCCGCCTCGGTAGGGGCGACGCGTCGTGTCGTGCGATGCAGCAGCCGCGCACCGAGCTGCTGCTCGAGATGCATCACGTGCTTGCTCGCCATCGCAGCCGACATCTGCATGCGCTCGGCCGCGCCGACGAAGCTGCCCACTTCGACGACGTAGCGAAACACATTCATGCTGACGAGGGTATCCATCGAACTCGCTCGTAATGACGGGGAATGTTCCAATTACGAGATAGGGTAACAAAGGCGGGGAAACAGAAAGGTCAACAAAGGCAAAACGGCGCCGCGGGTGGCGGCGCCGTTCTGGCGTGAAAAACATGCAGTCTGGACGCACTTTTCGTGCGTCCGGCGCACCGGTCGCGCGTGCGCGTCAGAACTTCGCGCGGATGCCGGCGCCGAACGTGTTGCCGGTCGACAGGCCGCTGATGTGGTCGTTCATGTACGCAGCGTAGACGTCCGTGCGCTTGGACAGCGGATAGTCGTAGCCGACGGCCCAGGTCTGGCGCGTCTGGTCGAGGCCGCCCGAATCGCGCGAGTACGCGTACGACGCCATCGCGTTGCCGACGCCGAGCGGCACCGACACGCCGCCCTGCGCGGTGTTCACGTGCCAGCTGCCCGCGACCTGGTCATTCTTCGTATACATGTACTGGCCGAACAGCTTCACCAGCTTCAGGTCGTAGGCCGCGCCGACCAGCGCGATGCCCTGGCTCTTCATGCCGGCCACCAGCGCGCTCAGGTCGCGCGGGCCGTTGTTGAAGTTCACGTACTGATAGACCGCGGTCGCCGCGAACGGGCCGTTCGCATAGTTGAACTGCGCGCTCCACTTCTTCGAGCCGTTGTCGCCGGCCTGGTTGCCGAGTGCGTACATCGCGCCGAAATTCAGGCCACCGAACGAAGGCGACGTGTACGACAGCGCGTTGTTCCAGCCCGAATCGCCGACGGCACCCTGGTCGCTCGGGTAGGTCGGGAACGTGCCGAGGCCGAGGAACACGTGGTACACCATCGGCGAGAAGGTGTACGAGTCGTAGAACGGGTTGAACAGGATCGTCGACAGGAACAGGTGCGTCGTCAGGCGGCCGGCCGTCACCGTGCCGTACGGCGAATCGATGCCGACGTAGGCGTTGCGTGCGAAGAACGTGTCGCCCTGGAAGCGGCCGAACTGGCCGTTCTGCGCGCGGAAGAAGCTTTCCAGCGTGAAGATCGCCTTGTAGCCGTTGCCGAGATCCTCGGCGCCGTGCAAGCCCCAGTACGACGTCGACATCCCGCCGCCGCTCACGTTCCACGCGCGGTTGCCGCCCGGGAACTTGGTTGCGCCGACCCATTCGTCGACCTGACCGTAGAGCGACACGCTCGACTGTGCATGGACGGGAGCGGTAGCCGCCACGCAGGCAGCCGCGGCGATCAGCTTGACGGACGTGCGCGACGCACGGCGTGCGAATGCTTTCATTGGATCTCCAGATTTTGTCGAATTGTCGATAAGTGGCGCGAGCGTTGTTTTTTGGAGCCGAGTGCTTGCGTCGTATGGGGCGCAGCCATCTTTACGGATCATTCGTCCGGTCAAAATTGCGCACACTTATTGCGGGTATAGCGGCGGCATTAACTTCGCGGAGTTGATACATGGCCGGGCACCTGCCGGCGGCCCCGCACGGACGCGGTCGCGCGGCGGGACGGCAGCGGGGCACACGCGAGCCGGGCGCGAAAGATAGCGCAATGCGACGGGAAAATCAGCGGAAATCTGTGCGCGACTGTGGCGAATTCGCATCAGCCGCCGGGGGGACGAGCGCGCGGGCGCTCAGTTTCGGTAGAAGGGGGAAAAATACGGCGAGTGCGCAGGCTCTTCCTGCGCGCGGGGCGGCGGCATCGGGCGTCCGCCGCGCTCCTCGTTGTAGCGCGCGACGTCGGCGCGGATCGACCCGGCGCGCAGCGGCACGTTGCCGCCGCCCGGCGGGCGCGGCACCTGGCGCGCGTCGGCGCTGATCGGACGATACGGGCTTTGCGCGGCGTAATGGCCATACGACGGCGTCGGGCGCAGCCCCCAGCGGGAGCCGTAGCCGTTCACGCCGCCGGCGCGTGCACCGGCCGGGGGTGCCACGCGGCGCCAGACGGGCCCACCACCTGACGGCTGACCGTACGCGCGCATGTCGCCGCCACCGAAGCCGTGGCCGCCGAACGCATAACCGCCGTGAGGCGGTTGCGCGAGCGCGAGCGGCAACAGCAGCGCGCCGAGCACGCCTGCCACCCATCGTCCGATCTTCCGTTTCACGCGTTCCGTCATCGTTCAGTGCCTGTCCACGCCCGCCGCCGGCTCCTTTCGGCCGACCCAAGGCTTTCATCAGTAATTTATGAGCGGGCCGAAAGCGTGTCGAGCCAAAAAGTGTTATGTCGCCGGCATCGGTGTAACACCATGTTACTGCTAGGTTTTTTCACTTCCGGGCGCGACCGCGACAGAACGTTCTTCTGCCGTTTTGCGCCCGGCGGGGCCGGTGCCGTGAGTGCTGTCGCATGAGATTGGCTCATCAATCGATTCCCACAATGCATTTGTGTAGTGAATCGTCGACCGGGACAATGACGCCATCCGCGCGCGCGACGCGCGCCTTCGTCGTTTCCGAATCGAGTTCCCGATGGCCCGTCCCCGTTTTCTTCCCGACAACTTCACGCTCGCGCTCGTCGGCACCGTCGTGCTCGCGAGCCTCCTGCCGTGCCGCGGCCCGGCCGCCCACGCGTTCAACTGGGCGACCAACATCGCCGTCGGCCTGCTGTTCTTCCTGCACGGCGCGAAGCTGTCGCGCGAAGCCGTCATCGCGGGTGCGACCCACTGGCGGCTGCATGCGGTCGTGCTGCTCAGCACGTTCGCGCTGTTCCCGCTGCTCGGCCTCGCGCTGAAGCCCGTGCTGCAGCCGCTCGTCACGCCGACGCTGTACGCGGGCGTGCTGTTCCTGTGCGCGCTGCCGTCGACGGTCCAGTCGTCGATCGCGTTCACGTCGATCGCGAAGGGCAACGTGCCGGCCGCCGTGTGCGCGGCATCCGCGTCGAGCCTGCTCGGGATCTTCGTCACGCCGGCGCTCGTCGGGCTGATGATCACGTCGCAGTCGGCCGCCGCCGCGTCGCCGTGGAGCACCGTCGGCAGCATCGTGATGCAGTTGCTCGTGCCGTTCATCGCCGGCCAGTTGCTGCGCCCCGTGATCGGCGGCTGGATCGACCGCAACCGCGGCGTGCTGCGCTTCGTCGACCAGGGCTCGATCCTGCTCGTCGTCTACGTCGCCTTCAGCGAGGCCGTCAACGAAGGCCTGTGGCACCAGATCCCGCCGCGCGCACTCGGCGGCCTGCTCGTCGTCAACCTCGTGCTGCTCGCGATCGCGCTGCTGTTGACCGCGTTCGTCAGCAAGCGGCTCGGCTTCAACCGCGCCGACCAGATCACGATCATCTTCTGCGGGTCGAAGAAGAGCCTCGCGGCCGGCGTGCCGATGGCGAAGGTGATCTTCTCGGCGAACGCGGTCGGCGCGATCGTGCTGCCGTTGATGCTGTTCCACCAGATCCAGCTGATGGCGTGCGCGGCGCTCGCGCAGCGCTGGGGGGCGCGCGACATGAGCGGCGAGCACGACGAGGGCGACGCGGCATCGGCGTCCGGCGCGCTGAGCGTGGGCAAGCGCTGACGAGCAGGGTGGCGGGACGGCCATCGCGGGGGGCCGTCCCGGCGCTCTTGCGTTCCGCCTTCCGCCTTGCCGCCTTGCCGCCTCACCGCCTTCCCGCCTTCCCGCCTTCCCGCCTTCCCGCCTTCCCGCCTTCCCGCCTTCCCGCCTCACCGCCTCACCGCCTCACCGCCTCACCGCCTCACCGCCTCCCCCCTTCCCAATGCGCACCAATGCGCCCCGAGCGCGATGCACCAGCAGCGCCCATCGTGTCACGAAATCTTCATTCAATTCTCCGCGGGCGATGCCGTTATGTCGGGCGTCCCGTCGATTCGGCTGCCCTCGCCCATGCCCGCGCCCCACTCCGATTCCGCTGCCGCCAGCATCACGCGCCTGATCGCGGATCGCGCGCTCGCCGCCGTCTTCCAGCCGATCGTCGATCTCGGGTCGGGGACGGTCGTCGGCTACGAGGGCCTGATACGCGGCCCGCGCGGCACCGACCTCGAGCCGCCCGCCGCGCTGTTCGCGCAGGCCGCGCGCGAAGGCGAAACGATCGCGCTCGAACAGGCGGCCGCGCGCACCTGCCTCGACGCGTTCGCGGCACTCGGCTGCGACGGCAAGCTGTTCCTCAACTTCAGCGCCGGGACGATCCTGAAGCTCGCCAGCGAACGCGAGCGTGCACGCCAGCTCCTCGTCCGCGCGCGGATCGGCGCCGAGCGCATCGTGATCGAGCTGACCGAGCAGAATGCGATTCCCGACGTCGCCCAGATCGGGCCGGCGGTCGCGTCGCTGCGCGACGCCGGCATCCAGTTCGCGCTCGACGACTACGGCACCGCGAACGCGAGCATGAACCTGTGGCTGCGCCTGCATCCTGATGTCGTGAAGATCGATCGCTTCTTCATCCACGACATCGCCCGCGATCCGCTCAAGTTCGAAGCCGTGAAGGCGATGCAGCACTTCGCGCAGGCGAGCGGCGCGAAACTGATCGCGGAAGGCATCGAGAACGAACGCGACCTGATCGTCGTGCGCGACATGGGCATCTGCTGCGTACAGGGCTTCCTGCTCGGCCGGCCGAACGCGCAGCCGTCGCGGGTCGTCGCGCCGGCCGCGCGCGATGCGATCCGCGCGCCGCACATCGCGGTGTTTCCCGGCGCGACGCGCTCGGTGCGGCCGGCCGGCACGATCGCCGGGAAGATGCTGGTGCCCGCGCCGGCGCTGCCGCGCGACGCGACCAGCAACGACGTGCTCGACCTGTTCAACCGGATGCCCGACCTGCATGCGGTCGCACTCGTCGAACGCGGGCGGCCCGTCGCGCTCGTGAATCGCCGCGGCTTCATCGACCGCTTCGCGCTGCCGTATCACCGCGAGGTGTTCGGGAAAAAGCCGTGCCTGCAGTTCGCCAACGACGCGCCGCTGATGATCGACAACGCGACGACCTTCGAGCAGCTCGCGATGCTGCTCGCGAGCCACGACCAGCGCTATCTCGCGGACGGCTTCGTGATCACCGAACACGGCCGCTACGTCGGGCTCGGCACCGGCGAGAGCCTGGTGCGCGCGGTGACCGAGATGCGCATCGAGGCCGCGCGCTACGCGAATCCGCTGACGTTCCTGCCCGGCAACATCCCGATCAGCGCGCACATCGACCGCCTGCTCCAGCGCGACGCCGGCTTTCATGCGTGCTACGTCGACCTGAACCAGTTCAAGCCATTCAACGACCAGTACGGCTACTGGCAGGGCGACGAGGTGCTGAAGTTCGCGGCGACGGTGCTGGCCGGCGTGTGCGACCCGCAGCGCGACTTTCTCGGGCACGTCGGCGGCGACGATTTCCTCGTGCTGTTCCAGCGCGCCGACTGGCGCGAACGCGCCGCCGACGCGATCGCCCGCTTCAACCAAGGCGCGCAGCTCTTCTACACGCAGGCCGACCGGCAGGCGGGCGGGCTGCACGGCGAGGACCGCCACGGCAACCCGGCGTTCTTCGGCTTCGTGACGATGGCGATCGGCGCGGTCGGCGTGGCGGCCGGCGCGCACGGCGCGAAGCGCTACGGCAGCGACGAGATCGCGTCGGTCGCCGCGTTCGCGAAGCGGCGCGCGAAACAGCAGCCGGATGGGCTCGCGGTCGTCGACCTCGATGCGGGCCGCGCCGCGCTGCGCCATCACGGCGAACCGCCGGCCGTGGCGATACGCTGAACGGCGGGCGACCGCCGCCTGGAGACACGACGGCGCCCGGCGCGGCGGGGGCGCGTATTCGCCCGCCAGGCAGCCAGACCGTTAGTTGCACAGCGCCTTTCCGGCAGCCCGCGAAGGCAGCCAGGCACGACTCGTGCGAATGCGTGAAGCCGAGCCATTTCCCGTCTGCTTCCCCCTTCGCCAGGCGCCCGCACATCCACCTTGCCTTTTTCGCGTTTTGTTTAGTATTTTTAGTAACGGCGTTTTCGCAGATTAGCGCTTAAAAACCGGTAATTCCCGGGTATTCCCCGGCTATCCGGCCCGAATTCCGCGATCCGTTTTACTATACAATCGCTTTCACCCTAAACAAACCGGACCCCGAACGATGGGTACGACCATTCGCGATGTGGCACGAGCGGCAGAGGTCTCGATCGGCACCGTCTCCCGCGCGCTGAAAAACCAGCCGGGCCTGTCCGAAGCCACGCGTGCGCGCATCGTCGAGATCGCGCAGCGGCTCGGCTACGATCCCGCGCAGTTGCGGCCGCGCATCCGCCGGCTCACCTTCCTGCTGCATCGCCAGCACAACCGCTTTCCGGCCAGCCCGTTCTTCTCGCACGTGCTGCACGGCGTCGAGGACGCGTGCCGCGAGCGCGGCATCGTGCCGACGCTGCTCACGGTCGGGCCGAACGACGACGTGCTGCGCCAGATGCGCCCGCACGCGCCCGACGCGATCGCGGTGGCCGGCTTCATCGAGCCCGAGACGATCGAGGCGCTCGCCGCGACCGGCCGCCCGCTCGTGCTGATCGACCTGTGGGCGCCCGGGCTGCGCTCGGTGAACATCGACAACGCGACGGGCGCGGCGCTCGCGATGCGCCACCTGCTCGCCACCGGCCGCACGCGGATCGCGTTCATCGGCGGCTCGCCCGCGCACTACAGCATCGCGCAGCGCGCGATCGGCTACCGGCGCGCGTTCTTCGAGGCCGGGCGGCTGTTCGATCCCGCGTACGAAGTGACGATCGATGCGGGGCTCGATCCCGATACCGGCGCCGCACGGGCGATGGAGCAGCTGCTCGACGCGCCGGGCCCGCGCCCGGAAGCCGTCTTCGCGTACAACGACGCGGCCGCGCTCGCCGCGCAGCGCGTCTGCACCGCGCGCGGGCTGCGCATTCCCGACGACATCGCGATCGTCGGCTTCGACAACATCCCGGCCGCCGCGCACGCGAGCCCGCCGCTCACGACGCTCGCGGTCGACAAGGAGGCGCTCGGCCGCCGCGGCGTCGAGCTGCTGCTCGCGGAAGCGCCCGAGCGCACCGAGATTTCCCTGCCCGTCGAGCTGATCGTGCGGGCCAGCAGCCAGCCTGCCGGCTCCCCGGCACTCGATACCGCCACGGTCACCGAATCATCATGAACATGCCCCCGGTCCAACCCTGCACGGCCGCGCCGGCCACCCACACGCAAGCCGCGCCGTTCGTCGCGAGTTTCCGCGATCCGTCGTTCCTGCTGTCGCACATCGAGGACACGCTGCGCTTCTACGCCACGAACGCGTTCGACCCGACGGGCGGCTTCTACCACTACTTTCGCGACGACGGCAGCATCTACAACCGCACGTCGCGCCACCTCGTCAGCAGTTGCCGGTTCGTCTTCAACTACGCGATGGCGTACCGGCATTTCGGCGATCCGCGCCACCTGGAATACGCGCGCCACGGGCTGCGCTTCCTGCGCGACGCGCACTGGGACGACGCACTGCAGGGCTACGACTGGGAGCTCGACTGGCGCGACGGCGCGAAGCGCGCGACGCTCGACGGCACGCGCCACTGCTACGGGCTCGCGTTCGTGCTGCTCGCGGCCTCGCACGCGACGATGGCCGGCCTCGACGAGGCCCGCCCGCTGATCGCGGCCACCTTCGAGCTCGCCGAGCACCGTTTCTGGGATGCGGCCGCGGGCCTCTATGCGGACGACGCGACGCCGAACTGGATCGTGTCGTCATACCGCGGCCAGAACGCGAACATGCACATGACGGAGGCGCTGCTCGCCGCGTACGAGGCGACCGGCCACCTCACGTACCTCGATCGCGCGGAAAAGCTCGCGACCCACATCACGCAGCGCCAGGCCGCGCTGTCGGGCGGGCTCGTGTGGGAGCACTACCATGCGGACTGGTCGGTCGACTGGGATTACAACAAGGAAGACAGCTCGAACATCTTCCGTCCGTGGGGCTTCCAGCCCGGGCACCAGACCGAATGGGCGAAGCTGCTGCTGATCCTCGAGCGGCACCGCCCGCTCGACTGGCTCGTGCCGCGCGCGGCCGAGCTGTTCGACGCCGCGCTCACGCACGCGTGGGACGCCGATCACGGCGGCCTCTGCTACGGCTTCGGCCCCGACTTCACGATCTGCGACCACAACAAGTATTTCTGGGTGCAGGCGGAAACCTTCGCGGCCGCCGCGATGCTCGGCGCGCGCACCGGCAGCGAGCGCTTCTGGGACTGGTACGACGAGATCTGGCGCTACAGCTGGGCGCACTTCGTCGATCACCGCTACGGCGCGTGGTACCGCATCCTCACCTGCGACAACCGCAAGTACAGCGACGAGAAGAGCCCGGCCGGCAAGACCGACTATCACACGATGGGCGCGTGCTACGACGTGCTCGCGACCCTCGCGCGCGCGCAGCGCAGCGAGCCGACGCAATGAGCGGCGGCACGTTTCCGGCTTTCGTGTCGGCGGGCGACATCCTGACCGACATGGTGCGCGCGGGTGACGCGCAATGGACCTCGGTGCCGGGCGGCGCCGGCTGGAACGTCGCGCGCGCGGTTGCGCGGCTCGGCGTGCCGAGCGCGCTCGCGGGTTCGATCGGCGAAGACTGCTTCTCCGACGTGCTGTGGCACACGAGCGAAGCGGCCGGGCTCGACCTGCGCTTCCTGCAGCGCGTCGCACGGCCGCCGCTGCTCGCGATCGTCCACGAGACCCGCCCGCCCGCGTACTTCTTCATCGGCGAAGCGAGCGCCGACCTCGCGTTCGATCCGGCGCGACTGCCGGCCGGCTGGACCGACCACGTGAAATGGGCGCACTTCGGCTGCATCAGCCTCGTGCGCGAACCGCTCGCCGGCACGCTGGCCGCGCTCGCGGCCGACCTGCACGCGCGCGGCGTGAAGATCAGCTTCGACCCGAACGTCCGGAACCTGATGACGGCCGCGTTCCGGCCGACGCTCGAGAAGATGGCCGCGCTCGCCGACCTGATCAAGGTGTCCGACGAGGACCTGCGGCACCTGTTCGGCGGCGACGGCCCCGACGCGGTTGGCGCGGTGCGCGCGCTGAACCCGCGCGCGGCGGTGCTCGTCACGCGCGGCGCGCAGGCGGCGACGCTCTACGCGGACGGCGACGTGCATGAAGCGAGCCCGCCGCGCGTCGAGGTGGCCGACACCGTCGGCGCGGGCGACGCGTCGATCGGCGGCATGCTGTTCAGCCTGATGGCCGCGCCGCAGCGAACGTGGCGCGAGCACCTCGAGTTCGCGCTGGCGGCGGGCGCCGCGGCCTGCCGCCATACGGGCGCGCACGCGCCGACGCTCGACGAGGTCGTCGCACTGATCGAGCGATGACGGGAAGGATGGTGGCCGGACCCCGTTCGGTCACCGATAAGCCGCGCTGTACATGCTGCGCCGCAGTGCTACGATGAAGTGTCCTTTTGCG
Source organism: Burkholderia sp. HI2714 (assembly GCF_002223085.1). Taxonomy (NCBI): domain Bacteria; kingdom Pseudomonadati; phylum Pseudomonadota; class Betaproteobacteria; order Burkholderiales; family Burkholderiaceae; genus Burkholderia; species Burkholderia sp. HI2714. Next base: position 188,453 of record NZ_NKFM01000029.1, read on the forward strand.
GGAGAGCACCATGGACACCAACACGTTCACGAAGGGCATCTACACGGCCAAGGCGCATACCCAGCATGCGGGCAACGGGCAGTTCCAGGGTTACGTGATCCTCGCGCGGGACGACGGGGACGACACCGAGAACACGCGCTACGACGTCCACTCGACGAGCCCCAGCGAGGAGGAAGCGTTCGAGGAGGCAAAGGCGCTCGCGCACCGGATCCTCGGCGAAATCGAGCTGTAACGCCTGCCGCTCTTTTCGGCGCGGCTTAGGGCCCGTTATCAGCGTGAACAGACCCTAGAGCAGCCGCGCCACCATCGACAGCAGCATCGTCAGCACCAGCGTCGACATGAACGGGAACGGGTAGCGCCGCCCGCCGAGCGTCAGCGTGACGTCGCCCGGCATCCGCCCGATACCGAGCTTGCCGAGCCACGGCCAGCAGCGCGTCAGGATCATCACCGCGACGAACGACGTCATCAGCCAGCGCAGCATGTCGGCTCCCGTCAGAGTGCGTGCGAGCGATCGCCGCGCGCGAACGCGTCGAGCGTGCCGTCGATGCCGCGCGAGAACGCGATCACCTTGAACAGCTCGCCCATCTCGGCTTCGGAAATCAGCTTCTGCACCGCGTTCGCGGCCGGCAGGAACGCGTGGATGTCCGACGGATCGATCGCGGACAACGCGTCGGTGATGCCCGCGTTCAGCAGGAAGCGCGCCTGCGACGTGTAACCGAGCAAATCGGCGCCCGTCGCGACGGCCGCGTCGTAGATGCCGGTGAATTCGACGTGCGCGGTGATGTCCTGCAGCCCCGGGTACAGGAACGGATCGTCGTGCGCATGGTGACGGTAGTGGCACATCAGCGTGCCGCGGTCGCGCTGCGGGTGGTAGTACTCGTGCGCGGGAAAACCGTAGTCGACCAGCAGCACCGCGCCGCGCCCGAGCATCGTGCAGACGGTGCGCGTGAACGCCAGCGCGGCCTCGTGCGTCTCGGTCACGTAGCCGTCGTCCGCATCGTCAAGACCCGCGAGCACCGGCGGCAGGCCGGCCGGTGCGGCCGGACGGTCCTCGAACACGAACGCCTGCCGCGCGTCGAGCGCAACACCGCGCTCCCGCCAGGCGCCGCCCGCCTTCGCGAACAGGCGCACCGGCATCGCATCGAGCACCTCGTTGCCGACCACGACACCGTCGAACCGCTCGGGCAGCGCATCGAGCCAGCGCACCTTCGCGGCGAGCGCCGGTGCGGCGGCCGTGATCGTGTCGCGCTGCCGCTCGCGCAGCTCGCCAGAGAGATCGACGATCAGGTAGGCGTCGAGTTCGACACCCAGCGCGTCGAGCGCCGCGAGCAACCCGGCCGCGAGCTTGCCGGTGCCGGCGCCGAATTCCATCACGCTGCGCGTGCCGCTCGCCGCGAGCGCTTCCGCGACCGGTTGCGCGAGCGTCTGCGCGAACAGCGGCGACAGCTCCGGCGCGGTGACGAAGTCGCTGCCGTCGTCGGCGCGGCGCCCGAACTTGCGCGCGCCGCCGCTGTAATAGCCGAGGCCGGGCGCATACAGCGCGCGCTCCATGAAGCGGTCGAACGGCAGCCAGCCGCCGGCCGCCGCGATCTCGTCGCGCAGTTGCGCGGCGAGGGTTTCGGACTGCGCAAGCGCGTCAGGGCCGGGAGCAGGTAAACTAGCGGGTTCGTGAGCTTTCGGGTTCATCCCGGCATTGTAAATGACCGTTTCAGCCGATACGTCGACCCAGCGCGTGGCGCTCGTCACGGGTGCCTTGGGCAGCGCGGCCGACGCTGCGTCGATCGGTCGTGCGCTCGCGACGGGATTCGCCCGGCGCGGCTGGGACGTCGCGCTGCAGCGCAGCCACGGCGCGCCGCATGCGGCGGCCGACGCACTCGTCGCCGAAGTCGCGGCGCTCGGCCGCCGCGCCGTCGTGCTCGACGCCGATCTGGCCCTGGAAGCCGAGGCCGCCGGACTCGTCGCCGCGTGCGGCGCGGCGCTCGGCCGGCCCGCGTGCGCGGTGTTCGTGAGCGCCAGCGCAGGCGCCGACGACGCGCACACGGTGAACGGCGCGTCGCTCGCCGGCGCCCTCGCGCGCAACGTGACGGCGCCGCTCGCGCTGGCCCACGCGCTCGCCGATGCGACGCCCGACGCCGCGCGCGAGCACGAAGCGCTGCGCGCGTGCGCGATCCACGTGCTGGATCAGGCCCTGTTTCACCCCGCGCCGGCGCAGATGTCGCACGCGCTGATGCAGGCCGCGCTGAACCGCGCGACGTCGGCGCTGGCGCTGGCGCTTGCGCCGAAGGTGCGGGTCGCGGCGCTCGTGCGCGGCCACGCGCCGCACGCGGACGACATCGCGGCGGCCGCCTGCTATCTCGCGAGCGCGCCGGGCGTCACCGGCGCGACGCTGACCGTCGACGGCGGCGAGCACCTCGTGCCGCCCGCCGCCGGCCCGAATGAATGAACTGCGCGGAAACGCGCGGCCTGACTGCCGCCGCCCGCGCCGCTTTGCGTGTGCGCACGCCAATTTGACTGGGACGACCATGTTTTCCGCTCTCCTGCACCCCCGCCTCGCGGACTGCCGCAGGCTCTACCTGCGCGACTACGAAGTGCACATCAACATCGGTGCCTTCGAACACGAGAAGCGCGGCGAGCAGCGCGTCGTCATCAATGTCGACCTGTTCGTGCCGCTCGCGCTGTCCACCCCCGTCGACGACCGGCTGCATGAAATCGTCGACTACGACCTGATGAAGCAGAGCGTCACGCAATGCCTGGCGCGCGGCCACATCCACCTGCAGGAAACGCTGTGCGACGCGATCGCCGCGCGCCTGCTGGCGCACGATGCCGTGCGCGCGGTACGCGTCTGTACCGAGAAACCGGACGCTTATCCGGACTGCGACGCCGTCGGCGTCGAAGTCTTTCGCATCAAGGACGAGGAGCGCGCATGAACGCCCCCCACATGAATGACACGGCGGCCGATGCCGCCACCCTCGACACGCCCGCCGCCCCGGCCGGCCGCCCGGCGCTGACGCGCCGCGAACAGAAGGACGCGTACGAGAACAACAAGCTGTTCAAGCGGATCGTGCGCCAGGTCGGCCAGGCGATCGGCGACTTCAACATGATCGAGCAGGGCGACAAGGTGATGGTGTGCCTGTCGGGCGGCAAGGACAGCTACGCGATGCTCGACGTGCTGCTGCGCCTGCGCGAGCGCGCGCCGATCGACTTCGACATCGTCGCGGTGAACCTCGACCAGAAGCAGCCGGGCTTCCCCGAGCACGTGCTGCCGGAATACCTGAAGCAGGTCGGCGTGCCGTTCCACATCGAGAACCAGGACACCTACAGCATCGTCAAGCGGCTCGTGCCCGAAGGCAAGACGACCTGCTCGCTGTGCTCGCGGCTGCGCCGCGGCATCCTGTACCGCGTGGCCGGCGAGCTCGGCGCGACCAAGATCGCGCTCGGCCACCACCGCGACGACATCGTGCAGACGCTGCTGCTCAACATGTTCTACGGCGGCAAGCTGAAGGGGATGCCGCCGAAGCTGCAGTCGGACGACGGCAAGAACATCGTGATCCGCCCGCTCGCGTACGTGAAGGAAACCGATCTGGAGAAATACGCCGAACTGCGCGAATTCCCGATCATCCCGTGCAACCTGTGCGGCAGCCAGCCGAACCTGAAGCGCGCGGAAATGAAGGCGCTGATCCGCGAATGGGACAAGCGCTTCCCGGGCCGCGTCGAGAACATGTTCAACGCGCTCGCGAAGGTCGTGCCGTCGCACCTGATGGACACGACGCTGTACCCATTCCAGTCGCTGCGCGCGACGGGCGAGGCCGACCCGCAGGGCGACATCGCGTTCGACGAGGAACCGTGCGCGTCGGGCGACGACAGCGCGGCGCCGGGTGGCGCCAAACCGATCTCGATCGTCCAGTTCGACGATCTGTAAGCAGGGACCGAACACCCGCCGAAACCGGGGCCGGCGGCCTCGTTTCGGCGTTGTCGCCCCGCCGCGACAGGCCCGGAGCGACAAAGGCCGCATGCTAAAATGGACGGCTTCGAACTCTGACCCAAGCGCGCGCCATGAATATCGTGATTTTGGCGGCAGGCACCGGCAAGCGCATGCGTTCCGCGCTGCCGAAAGTGCTTCACCCCCTGGCCGGCAGGCCGCTCCTCTCCCACGTCATCGACACCGCGCGCACGCTGCAGCCGTCCCGGCTCGTCGTCGTCGTCGGTCATGGCGCCGAGCAGGTCCAGGCGGCCGTCGCCGCACCCGACGTCCAGTTCGCCGTGCAAGCAGAACAGCTCGGCACCGGCCACGCGGTGCGCCAGGCGCTGCCGCTCCTCGATCCCGCGCAACCGACGCTCGTGCTGTACGGCGACGTGCCGCTCACGCGCGCGTCGACCCTGCAGCGCCTCGTCGATGCCGCGCGCGAGGGCCGCTACGGGATTCTGACGGTCACGCTCGACGATCCGACCGGCTACGGCCGCATCGTGCGCGACGCGGCCGGCTTCGTCACGCGCATCGTCGAGCAGAAGGATGCGTCGCCGGACGAGCTGCGGATCGCCGAGATCAACACCGGCATCATCGTCACGCCGACGGCCCAGCTGTCGATGTGGCTCGGCGCGCTGAAGAACGAGAACGCGCAGGGCGAGTACTACCTGACCGACGTCGTCGAACTCGCGATCGAGGCCGGTTTCGACGTCGTCACCGCGCAGCCCGACGAGGAATGGGAAACGCTCGGCGTGAACAGCAAGGCGCAGCTCGCCGAACTCGAGCGCATCCATCAGCGCAACGTCGCCGACGCGCTGCTCGTCGACGGCGTCACGCTCGCCGATCCGGCGCGCCTCGACGTGCGCGGCACGCTGCGCTGCGGCCGCGACGTATCGATCGACGTGAACTGCGTGTTCGAAGGCAACGTGACGCTCGCCGACAACGTGACGATCGGCGCGAACTGCGTGATCCGCAACGCGTCGATCGGCGCGGGCACGCGCATCGATGCGTTCACGCACATCGACGGCGCCGAGCTCGGCGCGCACACCGTGATCGGCCCGTACGCGCGGCTGCGCCCCGGCGCGCAACTCGCGGACGAAGCGCACGTCGGCAACTTCGTCGAGGTGAAGAACGCGGTGATCGGCCACGGCTCGAAGGCGAACCACCTCACGTACATCGGCGACGCCGACATCGGCGCGCGCGTGAACATCGGCGCGGGCACGATCACCTGCAACTACGACGGCGCGAACAAGTTCCGCACCGTGATCGAGGACGACGTGTTCGTCGGCTCCGATACGCAACTCGTCGCGCCCGTGCGCGTCGGCCGCGGCGTGACGATCGCCGCCGGCACGACGATCTGGAAGGACGTGGCCGACGGCCTGCTCGCGTTGAACGAGAAGACCCAGACCGCGAAGAGCGGCTACGTCCGCCCGGTCAAGAAGAAAAGTTAACATCACGCGGGTGACGTACGGCGCCCGCTTCCCTATGGAAGGTAGATTTCATGTGCGGCATTGTCGGCGCAGTTGCGCAGCGTAATATCGTTCCGGTGCTGATCGAAGGATTGCGGCGCCTCGAATACCGTGGCTACGACTCGTGCGGCGTCGCCGTGCTCGAGCCGGACGCACCGAAGCGCGCGCGCAGCGTCGCGCGCGTCGCCGATCTCGACGCGCAGGTGCGCGAATCGCACCTCGAAGGCACCACCGGCGTCGCGCACACCCGCTGGGCGACGCACGGCGCGCCCGTCACACACAACGCGCACCCGATCTTCTCGTCGAACGCGCTCGCGCTCGTCCACAACGGCATCATCGAGAACTTCGAATCGCTGCGTGAAGCGCTGCGCGCGAAGGGCTACGAATTCGTGTCGCAGACCGACACCGAAGTGATCGCCCACCTCGTGCACAGCCTGTATCGCGGCAACCTGTTCGACGCGGTGCGCGAAGCGGTGGGCCAGCTGCACGGCGCGTATGCGATCGCCGTGATCCACAAGGACCAGCCGCACACCGTCGTCGGCGCGCGCCAGGGTTCGCCGCTCGTGGTCGGGCACGGCGACGGCGAGAACTTCCTCGCGTCCGACGCACTCGCGCTCGCGGGCAGCACCGACCACTTCACGTTCCTCGAGGAAGGCGACGTGTGCGAGCTGTCGCTCGACGGCGTGAAAATCGTCGACCGCCACGGCGCCACCGTGCAGCGCGAGATCCGCGTGGTCAGCGCCTACGGCGGCGCGGTTGAACTCGGGCCGTATCGCCACTTCATGCAGAAGGAAATCTTCGAGCAGCCGCGCGCAATCAGCGATACCGTGCCGCAAACGGACGCGTTCGACGCGACGCTGTTCGGCGACGCCGCACCCGCCGCGTTCGCGGACATCGACAGCCTGCTGATCCTCGCGTGCGGCACGAGCTACTACTCGGGCCTCACCGCGAAATACTGGCTCGAATCGATCGCGAAGATCCCGACCCAGGTCGAGATCGCGAGCGAATACCGCTACCGCGAGTCGGTGCCGAACCCGCGCCAGCTCGTGCTGGTGATCTCGCAGTCGGGCGAGACGGCCGATACGCTCGCGGCGCTCAAGCATGCGCAGTCGCTCGGCCATACGCATACGCTGGCCGTCTGCAACGTCGCAACGAGCGCGATGGTGCGCCTCACCGAAATGCAGTTCCTCACGCACGCGGGCACCGAGATCGGCGTCGCGTCGACGAAGGCGTTCACGACGCAGCTCGTCGCGCTGTTCGTGCTGGCGGCCACGCTCGGCAAGCTGCGCGGGCACGTCGATGCCGCGCAGGAAGCCGAATTCCTGAAGCAGCTGCGCCACCTGCCGGCCGCGCTGAACAGCGTGCTCGCGCTGGAGCCGCAGATCATCGCGTGGTCGGAGGAATTCTCGCGCAAGGAAAACGCGCTGTTCCTCGGCCGCGGGCTGCACTACCCGATCGCGCTCGAAGGCGCGCTGAAGCTGAAGGAAATCTCGTACATCCACGCCGAGGCCTATCCGGCCGGCGAACTGAAGCACGGGCCGCTCGCGCTCGTCACGGAAGCGATGCCGGTCGTCACGGTCGCGCCGAACGACACGCTGCTCGAGAAGCTGAAGTCGAACATGCAGGAAGTGCGTGCGCGCGGCGGCGAGCTGTACGTGTTCGCCGATGCCGACACGCAGATCGTCAACGACGACGGCCTGCACGTGATCCGGATGCCGGAGCACTACGGGCAACTGTCGCCGATCCTGCACGTCGTGCCGCTGCAGATGCTCGCGTATCACACCGCGTGCGCGCGCGGCACCGACGTCGACAAGCCGCGGAACCTCGCGAAGTCGGTGACGGTGGAATAAAACCGGTCGCCGGGATGGCCTCCGCCGGGCCGTCCCGGGCGCGGTCCGGCGTGAAGCAGGCCATTCGGCCAGGTCGAAATATATACCACTTAGTGGCATATAATCCTGTGCAAACTCGACCGACCCGACAGGCCTGCTTCCGTACGACGCGTCTTCAAGACGAAGTGGTTTCACAAGGCAGCGAGAAAATCAGGCATCGCCGATGCCGAACTCTGCCGCGCCGCGCGGGAACTGGCACGCGGCCAGGGCATCGAGCTCGGCGGCAACGTCTGGAAAATGCGCCTGGACGGCAATCGGCAGCGCGGGATCGTGCTGAGCAAGGTCGGGCGAACGTGGGTGTTCGTGTTCCTGTTCGCGAAACGCGATCGGGACGACATCGACGAACGCGAACTGCGCGCCTTCAGAAAGCTCGCCGCGGATATCGGGCGCCGCAGCGACACCGAGGTCGCGACGCTGATCGCACTGAAAGAGCTTGTGGAGATTTGCAATGGCTAAGAGTCGATTCAAGAGCGATGCGACGGAGGCGATCCACAGCGCCGCGTCGGGTCTCTATCGCGCCAAGCTGATCGACAAGAAGACGATGCGCGAATACGACGATCTCTGCATCGAAGCCGCGCCGCAGTTCGACCCTGAGGCAATCGCCCGCATCCGCAAATCCGTCAACGTCAGCCAGAGCGTGTTCGCGCTCTACCTGAACACGACGGCTTCGACGATCCGCCAATGGGAACAGGGCGACAAGCGGCCGAGCGGCATCGCGGCCCGGATGCTGCAGATCGTCGAGAAGCACGGGCTCGAGGTGTTCTCCTGAGCCACTGCTCCGAATGCGCATGCACGGCCGGCCGAACGCGGGTCGCAAGGAATATGACGGAGAGACAATGGTAAGACTGATTGGATGCGGTGTGCTGGCGCTGACGTTCGCGTCGACGGGCTGGGCCGCCGAGCATTACGTCGAGGTCTGGAACCCGCCCGAGGCACGGCAGCCGGCGGCCCATGCGCCGGATGCCCGTATGCCGGAAGCCCGTACCCCGGCCACGCACACCGGCGCCGACGCGCGCGCCGGCAAGACCGCGGAGAAGCACGCGAATGCCACCCCGAAAGCCGCGGCAAAACCGCACAAGCGGCGCGTCGCGCAGGCCGTGAAAGCCGATTCGCATCGCCCGCCCGCGGCCGGGACGCCCGCCGCTCCGCGCCCCGTTGCGCAGCCCGCACCGGGACGCCTGACGGTGATGCAGCCGGCTGCGCCCGATGCGCCGCATGCACTGAATTACTCCAATATCCCGCGTCAATACACGCCGGACGGCAACGTGCTGCAGGTCGGCACGCACGGCCGCTCCGCGGAGGTGACTCGATAATGGAAGCGCAAACCTACCACGGCTACCAGATCTGGGGCCACGCGATCCTGCAGCAGGACGAGATCCTGCAGCCCGAGCGCTTCGCGGCGAGCGGCACGATCACGCAGAACAACAAGCTGGTCGAGGCGTCCGGCGTGCTCGGCGTGTTCGACACCGAGGACGACGCGCGCGACGCGGGGCTCGAATGGGCTCGCGCCTGGATCGACAGCCACCGCTGAGCCGGCGCGGCGTGCGCCACCGGCACGCTGTCGCCGACGCCGCGCATCGGCCGGCCGCACACCGCACATGAAAAAAGGGGCGTCATGGACGCCCCTTTCCTATTCGAACCCGGACAACTCAGGCCGCAGGCCGTGGCGGCCGCATTGCCGTCTGCGGCCGGCCGACGAGCCGTGCCAGCCCGACGATCGTGGCCAGTGTCGCGAGGTACGCGACGATCTGGATGCCCGCCGGTCGCGCGGTATAGCCGATCAGCGTATGCAGCGCCTTGCCGACGATGCTCGAATCCTTGAGCAGCCACGACGTATCCCAGATCGTATCGCCCCACGACGGCACGAGGCCCGCCGAGAGCAGGAAGCCGACGCACTGGCTGGCCATCCCCGCCGCGAGCAGCACGATCAGCCAGTTGGTGACGGAGAACAGGCGCTTCAGCGGAATCTGCAGCAGGCCCGCATACATCCCGTAGCCGAGCCCGGCGCCGCCGAGCACACCCAGCAGCCCGCCGACGATCATCTGCGGCGTCTGCCCGGGATCGCCCGCCGCGATGCCGTACAGGAACAGCACGGCCTCGGAGCCTTCGCGCAGCACCGCGACACCGACCACGATCGCCAGCCCCGTCAGCGGCTTGCTGCCGTCCGCGACGGCGCGCCCGACCTCGGTCATCTGCATCGCCATCTCGCGGCCGTGCCGGCTCATCCAGATGCTGTGCCACGCGAGCATCAGCGTCGCGACGAACATCACGCCCGCGTTGAAAACCTCCTGCCCCATTCCGGACGCCCACTGCGAAATCCCGTCGGCGAACGCGGCGATCAGACCGGCACCGATCACGCCGCCCGCGAGGCCGCCGCCGACCCACCAGCCGCGCCGCGGCACGCCCTTCGTGGCGGCCATCACGATCGACACCACCAGCGCGGCCTCGAGCACTTCACGAAAGACGATCAGGGCGGTAGACAACATGGCGATATGGGCTTACTTGACGGTGAGGTGCGTCTTCGACTGCGCTTCGTGATACTCGTCGTGGAATTCGTACGTGCCGGCCTTCAGCGGCCCGACCAGGATCTCCACCGACTTGCCGGCGGGCACGACCTTTTCCGCCTTGAAGTCGTCGCTCTCGAATTCGGCGGGCGTCGTGTCGAGGTTCTTCACGACGAACTTCACCTTCTTGCCGGCCGGGATCGTCACGCCGTCCGGCGAAAACTTGTGATCCTTCAGGGTCAGGTTGACGACATCGTCGGCCGCGAATGCGGACGTTGCCGATGCGCCCAGCAGGGCCAGCGCAAAGCCGAAAGCAAAACGGTTCATGAGGGTAACGAAATGAAATATCGAAGGGAACCGATACTAAGATCGATTCGCATTTTCAACTCGCGTACCCTTACTGGCGTCATGGTGATCACGCTTCATGGATCGCCGTCGCGCGTTGCCCGGCAAGGCATCCGCCCCGCTGCGCCCGAAACGCTTCACCGTCAATCGGGACAAGTTCCGAATGACGTCAAAGGCTCGCTCGCGATTCATCAGACTTCACGTTTACAAAATGCTGTCGCCTCAGTGAAGCCTCGACACGGATTTCCGGCGACACGCTTACGCTTGACCTTCCCACCGTGGCAAGCTTCATGCTGTCGATGCTTGTCAATCGTCAACTCAGGAGAACACGATGGAATTCGAAGTCCAGGACATGACCTGCGGCGGCTGCGCCAACGCCATCACGCGCGCGGTGACGGCCGCCGATCCCGCCGCGAAGCTCGACATCGACGTCGCGGCGAAGATCGTCAAGGTCGAATCGGCGCAAGGCGCCGAGCGCGTGCAGTCGATCATCGAAGCCGCCGGCTTCCACCCCGCGCTGCGCGCCGCATAACGCCCGCACGCCGCGACCCGCGGGCACGCCGCCGACCGGCGCTGCGCCCGCGCCCGATTGCGCGTCAGCGCAGCCGGATCAGCGTCGACTTCAGCTCGGTGTATTTCTCGAGCGCATGCAGCGACTTGTCGCGACCGTTGCCCGACTGCTTATAGCCGCCGAACGGGAAGTTCATGTCGCCGCCCTCGTCGTAGCAGTTCACCCAGACGGTGCCCGCACGCAGCCGGCGCGACACGTCGTGCGCGGTCGTCAGGTTCGACGTCCACACGGCCGCCGCCAGTCCGTATTCGGTGTCGTTCGCGATCCGCACGGCCTCGTCGACGTCGTCGAACACGATCACCGACAGCACCGGCCCGAAGATCTCCTCGCGCGCGATCTTCGCATCGGGCTTCACCTCGAACACCGTCGGCTCCACGTAGAAGCCGCCCGTTTCCGCCTTCACGCGCGCACCACCCGTGACGAGCCTGCCTTCGCTACGCCCGGCCTCGATATAGCCGAGCACGCGCTCGAGCTGGATGCCGTCGACGATCGCGCCCATCGACACCGACGGATCGAGCGGATTGCCGGGCACGTACGCGCGCGCGGCCGCGACGAGCTTCTCGATGAACGCGTCCTTGATGTCGCGATGCACGAGGAGGCGCGAGCCTGCCGTGCACATCTCGCCCATGTTGTAGAAGATTGCGCCGGCGGCCGCCTGCGCCGCGCGGTCGAGATCGGGACAATCGGGCAGCACGATGTTCGGCGACTTGCCGCCGAGTTCGAGCCACGCGCGCTTCAGGTTCGACTGCGCGGCGTATTGCATGATCAGCTTGCCGACCGCCGTCGAGCCCGTGAACGCGATGCAGTCGACGTCGCGATGCAGCGCGAGCAGCTTGCCCGGCTCGCCCGCACCCGGCACGACGTTGAACACGCCGGCGGGAATGCCGGCCTCGACCGCGAGTTGCGCGACGCGAATCGCGGTCAGCGGTGATTTCTCCGACGGCTTCAGCACGACGCTGTTGCCGGCCGCGAGCGCGGGACCGAATTTCCACGCGGCCATCAGGATCGGGAAGTTCCACGGCACGACGGCGGCCACCACGCCGACCGGCTCGCGCGTGACGAGACCGACGAGATGATGGTCGGCCGGCGCAACTTCGCCGCCCACCTTGTCGATCGCTTCCGCAAACCATTCGACGCAGTACGCGGCGCCCGGCACGTCGACCGTCGTCGTGTCGCCGATCGGCTTGCCGGCGTCGAGGGTCTCGAGCAGCGACAGTTCGTCCAGATGCTCGCGCATCAGCGCGGCCCAGCGCAGCAGCACGGCCTTGCGCGCACGCGGGTTCAGTCCGGCCCACACGCCCGCGTCGAACGCGCGGCGCGCAGCCGCGACGGCCGCGTTCACGTCGGCTTCGCCGCAATCGGCGACCTGCGCGAGCACGCGGCCGTCGATCGGGCTCACGCAGTCGAACGTCTTGCCGCCGAGCGCGTCGCACGATGCGCCGTCGATGAATGCGCGCCCTTCGATCTCGAGCGACGCCGCCTTGTCCTGCCAGTCAGCCAAAGTCAACTTGTTCATCAGGATGCCTCAGTTTTTTGGCATTCGCGATGCGGCACGCCGCTGCGCATGATGCGCAGCCGGCCGGCAGCGAATGCAGTGACGCGCGGGGGAAGGTCAGAAGGTCGCCGGCGAATTGGCCGAGACGACCTCGCAGATCAGGTCCGCGCTGGGATTGCGAAAACGATGCGGCAAACGGCTTTCGAAGTAGTAGCCGTCTCCGGGGTCGAGCAGCCACGTCGCACCGTCGACGGTCAGCTCGAGCCGGCCCGACACGACGACACCACCCTCGTGCCCCGCGTGCACGAGCATCTCGGGCCCCGTATCGGCCTGCGGCTGGTAGATCTCGCGCAGGATGCACATGTTGCGGTCCTTCATGCTCGCGCCGACCAGATGAAACGCGAGCGTGTCGTTGCCGAGGTTCGGCATCTCGTCGCGACGCGACACGACCGAGCGCGATTCGACGAGCTCGAACGTGAAGAACTCCGCGAGACTCATCGGGATGCATTCGAGCAGCTTCTTCAGCGAGCCGACCGACGGGCTCACGCGGCCCTGTTCGATCAGCGAGATCGTGCCGTTGGTCACGCCGGCCCGCTTTGCGAGTTCGCGCTGCGACAGGCCCTGCTTGTTGCGCACGAAACGCAGGCGCTCGGCGACTTCGGTGGACATCGATTCGGTTTCGGACACGATAAGTGCGATGACAAAGTGAAACGACGCGGTGGACAGCCGTTGAATATTCTAATCACTTTATGCCGCGCATCAGCGGGGAAAACCCTGAAAGGCGTTCGAAATAATGAACACCGTGTCGACTATTCCTTTTGCGAATCTTTTGTTCGCACTGCTCGGGAAAGCCCTGATACAGCACCGTTAAAAAACATTTGACGCCGTTTTTGGCTCGTATATGCTGGCTCTCAGGTTAGCGTCATCAAGCATTCATTGGCAGCAGAAAACGTTATTGCAACGCAAAAATTGATGCCCATCAATGTAAATAACGCGTAACCGGCACCTTGATTATTTTAAACGCCCAGCGCGTCGAAACGGTCAGGTGTTCAATACTTTCAACAACCCAGTCGAGTGTAATCGTGAGAGTCCGTGGCCCTCTGGTGAGGTGGGATCGAGGCGATGTGCGAAGTTTGCGCAGCGCGTCGTCCGCTTCCGACGACGGCAGTTGCGGCTGGCATAGTCCTCGCCTGCTTCATCTGTCGATCTACACCATCCTGTCCCGTCGTTCCGTTCGGCGTCACAACGCCGTTTCAGCACGCGCATTCGTCGCCGTCGATACCGACGAAGTGGCGTCGCTGCTGCCGTAGCGCCTCTCCTTTCTTTACGTCGTTCGTTTCGATTGCTGACTCGCCAACCGCATCGTCCGTGCGGTGACGGAACGCGTTCGCGCATGCGTTGCTGCGTCGCGACTCGCAATGAAACGAACGACGGCCTGATCGTCGCGCGCAGCGCGGATCGCCACGCCATCCCGTTGCGCCCATTCATCAGCGGCCTTGCCTCTTGCGCAAGGCTGCGGGGCCGTTGCACGCCGGCGTTTCGCCACATCCGGCAAGCAAGACGCAACGCTCCTCCGGATAACTGATTGACGTCATGGATAGAAGAAAACCCCTCGTCGGCATCACCGCCGACCACACGCAAATCGGTGCGCATGCGTCGCATACGGTCGGCGACAAATACGTCGCCGCGATCGTCGACGGCGCGCAAGCGTTCGCGATGGTGCTGCCCGCGCTCGGCGAGCGCCAGTCGGTCGACGACGTACTCGACACGGTCGACGGCCTGCTGTTTACCGGCAGCTACTCGAACGTCGAGCCGCACCGGTACGGCGGCGAACCGAGCGCACCGGGCACGAAGCACGACCCGGCCCGCGACGCGACCACGCTGCCGCTGCTGCGCGCGGCGATCGCCGCGGGCGTGCCGGTGCTGGCCGTCTGCCGCGGCTTCCAGGAGCTGAACGTCGTCTGCGGCGGCACGCTGCACCAGCGCGTGCACGAAGTGCCGGGCCTCGCCGATCACCGCGAGGACGACGACGCGCCGATGGACACGCAGTACGGCCCCGCGCACGTCGTGCGCCTGACGCCCGGCGGCACGCTGCACGCGCTCGCCGGCGGCCGCGACGAAGTGCACGTGAACTCGCTGCACAAGCAGGGCATCGCCCAGCTCGGCTCCGGCCTCGCCGTCGAGGCCGTCGCGCCGGACGGGCTGATCGAAGCCGTGAGCGTTGTCGACGCACCGGCTTTCGCCCTCGCCGTGCAGTGGCATCCGGAATGGCGCCATGCGCAGGACCCGCTGTCGAGCGCGATCTTCCGCGCCTTCGGCGATGCCTGCCGCGCCCGCCGCGCTGCCCGTACGCGTGCCATGGCCGCCGCCGCGCTCGCCTGAGCGCGCCGACCCAACCAACGAGAACAGACATGCAAGACATCGAAGACTTTCTGAAGCAGCACCGGATCACCGAGATCGAAGCGATCATTCCCGACATGGCCGGTATCGCGCGCGGCAAGATCACGCCGCGCAACAAGTTCACGTCCGGCGAATCGATGCGCCTGCCGCAGGCCGTGATGGTGCAGACCGTCACCGGCGAATATCCGGAAGACGGCTCGCTGACCGGCGTGACCGATCCCGACATGGTGTGCGTGCCCGACACGTCGACGATCCGCCTGATTCCGTGGGCCGTCGACCCGACCGCGCAGGTGATCCACGACTGCGTGCACTTCGACGGCTCGCCGGTCGAGATCTCGCCGCGCTACGTGCTGCGCCGTGTGCTCGACCTGTACAAGGCGAAGGGCTGGAAGCCCGTCGTCGCGCCGGAACTCGAGTTCTACCTGGTCGACATGAACAAGGACCCGGACCTGCCGCTGCGCCCGCCGGTCGGACGCACGGGCCGCCCCGAGACGGGCCGCCAGTCGTATTCGATCGAGGCCGTCAACGAGTTCGACCCGTTGTTCGAGGACATCTACGAGTACTGCGAAGCACAGAACCTCGACATCGACACGCTGATCCACGAGGTCGGCGCGGCGCAGATGGAGATCAACTTCATGCACGGCGACGCGCTGTCGCTGGCCGACCAGGTGTTCCTGTTCAAGCGCACGGTGCGCGAGGCCGCGCTGCGTCACAACATGTACGCGACGTTCATGGCCAAGCCGATGGAAAACGAACCGGGTTCGGCGATGCACGTGCACCAGAGCATCGTCGACGAGGAAACGGGCCAGAACCTGTTCACGTCACCGGAAACCGGCGGCGCGACGTCGATGTTCTACAACTTCCTCGCGGGGCTGCAGAAGTACACGCCGGCGCTGATGCCGATCTTCGCGCCGTACATCAACTCGTATCGCCGCCTGTCGCGCTTCATGGCCGCGCCGATCAACGTGCAGTGGGGCTACGACAACCGCACGGTCGGCTTCCGCATCCCGCACTCGGGCCCGTCGGCACGCCGCATCGAGAACCGCATCCCGGGCGTCGACTGCAACCCGTACCTCGCACTCGCCGCGACGCTCGCGGCCGGCTATCTCGGCATGACGCAGCGCCTGGAGCCGACCGAGCCGCTCGTCAGCGACGGCTACGACCTGCCGTACCAGCTGCCGCGCAACCTCGAGGAAGGGCTGACGCTGATGGCCGCCTGCGAGCCGCTCGGCGAGATCCTCGGCCACAAGTTCCTGAAGGCGTATTTCGCGCTGAAGGAAACCGAATACGAAGCGTTCTTCCGCGTGATCAGCTCGTGGGAACGCCGCCATCTGCTGCTGCACGTCTGAGCGTGCACCCGACCGAATACGGAATCACGGAGGAAACATGACGTACCGCAACGAATCTGCCTGGGTCCAGCCGGCCGCACCGAGCGCCACGGCCGCCGCACCGCGCGCGACGCAGGCGCGCACGACCGCCGAATACCGCGCGCTCGACGCCGCGCACCACATTCACCCGTTCTCCGACATGGGTGCGCTGAACCGCGCGGGCAGCCGCGTGATCGTGAAGGCCGACGGCGTCTACCTGTGGGACTCGGACGGCAACAAGGTGATCGACGGGATGGCCGGCCTCTGGTGCGTGAACGTCGGCTACGGCCGCAAGGAGCTCG